>CAZVGY010000054.1:0-24904 GCA_964627015.1 uncultured Desulfobacteraceae bacterium | reverse complement strand
TTGTTAACTATGCTTAGAAAAAAGCCAATTTAATTTTTTGCTTCCTAAGCCCCTTGTTTATATTACAGCATGCCCCCAAAATAATGGCTGGAAAGAAAATATTTTCCTTGCTCACAACAATGGCTGAGTGTATTTTCGTTTTATTTTTTTGATCTATTTGTAGCCATGCCTGTTTTTGTATAAGAGTTATAGTGACCGGGATTTACTTTTTTGAGAGTTGCCTATTATTAATGGCATGTCCGGTTAAGAGGTCGGTATGACAGAGAAGAATATTTTTTTTGAGTCAAAAGGGGAAAATATTGAAGGTCTCGTGTGTGAATCAACAGGAGATGGGGCAGTCGTAGTAACCCATCCTCACCCCCTTTACGGGGGAGACATGTACAATAATGTGGTTGAAGCATTGGTTCAGGCCTATCAGGAGATGGGCTACACTACTCTCAGGTTCAATTTGAGAGGCGCAGGCAGGAGCAGTGGAAGTTATGATGACGGTGTGGGAGAGCAGGAGGATGTCCGCGCTGCATTGAACTATCTTAGAGGCCTTGGCAAGACTCCCTGCGACCTGGCCGGATATTCTTTTGGTGCGTGGGTGAATGCACTTGGTCTCAATAGCTTTGAGCAGGTAAAAAGAATGATAATGGTGTCTCCCCCTGTAAACTTCATAGATTTTTCATTCTTCGAATACAGCCCTAAACTCCAGCTTGTGATTGCCGGTTCTGATGATTTAATAGCACCACCGGATACAATTCGTGAACTGCTTCCTTCCTGGAACTCTGAGGCAAGCTTTGAAATTATTGAAGGTGCAGACCATTTTTATTGGGGAAAGTCGAAGAACCTTAGAATGATTATTCAAAAATTTCTGGACACAAATGATACACCCTGAGCATCATTGAATATTCACTAAAGGAAGAAATGGAAAAGATTCTGAACGAGATCTGTATACTAAAGAATCCTATTCAGGAATATCCTTGGGGTTCGATGACTGCAATTCAGAATTTGCTCGGTGAACACTGCCGTTCTGATGGTCCTGTAGCGGAACTCTGGATGGGAGCGCATCCAGGGGCAACTTCAAGAGTGATGATTGGGGGTGATGAACAACCGCTGTATGAATTAATAGAAAGGGACCCCGAATCTGTACTGGGAAGGGCAGTTTCTGAAAAATTTTCCGGCAAACTGCCATTTCTTCTTAAGGTACTTGCCGTAGAAAGGCCCTTGTCCGTGCAGGTTCATCCAAATTTGGATCAAGCTCGTAAAGGATTCTTGAGAGAGAACAGGCTGGGAATTCCAATTGACTCGCCTGAAAGAAATTATAGGGATGAAAATCACAAACCTGAAATGCTCTGTGCTTTGACCCGATTTGAGGCGCTTAAGGGTTTTCGTAATATAAATGAAATTATGAGACTGATTGACAACATCTCCTCCCACAGTTTGTCCCGTGAGCTTTCCGGTCTTATAAAATACCCGGAACCATTAGGATTAAAAGCCTTTATAGCTGACCTGATGAAAATGGATTTATCAAGACGCCTGGACTTAGTAGATAAAGCCGTGAGATCGGCGAAAGAACTTGCGGACAAAGAAAGCGCCTATGGCTGGATGGTTAAATTGAACCAGGCATATCCCGGGGATGCAGGCGTATTTTTTCCTCTTATACTGAACTTTGTGACTATTGAACCGGGGCAGGCCTTTTTTGTAAAGGCTGGTGAAGTGCATATATATCTTAATGGAGTTGGCATTGAGTTGATGGCTAATTCGGATAATGTGGTCAGGGGCGGTCTGAGCGGCAAGAATGTTGATGTTCCTGATTTTCTGGAAACCGCAGACTTTTCGTTCACACCTGTCAGGCTGATGATTCCGGTCTCGAAAGGCAAATGTGAGAATGTTTATCCAGTATTTACTGAGGAATTTCAGCTGTCAGCTATTTCTGTTGACGGGGAAAAGACCTTTATCAGCCGGACCGAAAGGAGTGCAGAGATTCTTTTTTGTATTCAAGGGGAAGGCAAAATTAATGACCTGCGCACGAATAACTCCATAAGGATAGGCCGCGGCGGCTCCGTTATAGTCCCTTCTGCGGTAATACAATACAGTATCAGCGGGGAAGCAGATTTTTATAAGGCCTCAGTTCCAGTTTCTGTTGAGGCATAATTAAGCGATCAGGAACCCGATTATATAAATAACCAGTCTCGATTTAATAAAACCACAAGCCATCGGCTCTTCATTTTTCCAATCCGAACAGCCTCGCTGCATTTTGATAAAGCCATTTATGCTTTACCTCTTCTTTGAGCGGGAATTTCATGACTCCATCGGCTAGCTGCTTAATATTCAGACCCATGAACATCCATGTGGATCCGAATAAGACCCTGTCCTGCAGGATCGAATTTCCGAAATGCAGTAACTGCTCCCACCCTGTACCCGGCATTGCTATATATTCGGGCAGGTAAGAGGCAATGTCTATATATATATTGGGATTGCGCCAGGCCACTGCGACCATCTCGCCCATCCAGGGCCAGCCTCCGTGACCCGCGATCATTTTAAGTTCAGGGAAGTCCTGAGCCACAATATCAAGGTATATAGGTCTTTCGACCTCCATGGTTTTACTAGAATAACTGATGGAGAGGTGAAACCATATCGGTATGTCAAGTTCAACACAGGTAGAGTATATGGGATACATTTTTGCATGATGAGGCGGTATGCCGAACATGAACGGCCTCATAGCCACTCCTCTGAGTCCAAGATCGTAGGCCCTCCTGATCTCCCTTACGGCATCCATGCCTTTGAGCGGGTCTACGCCGGCGATTCCTATGAATTTGTCCGGATATTTATTGACAATATCGGCGTAATAATCATTGGGCAGTCCCTTTAACCCGCTGGGCGTTTCTTCATCCAGTTTAAATATAACCGCCTTTTCGACTCCCATCTCCTCTAACTGTTCCACAAATGACTCCAGCGGCATAGAGAGTTTTTTCATTTTGGGCGCGATAGCCTTCTCGAGGTTTTCAGGGCTAAGGGTTGTTTTTAAATGGTAAAGTTCTTCCGCCTCCATTCCGATTAGAGGAGCGATCCTGGGCCCAAACACGTCTTTCAAATATCTGGCCATCTGCGGGGGCAGGGATGTGACAAAATCGACGACTACCTCTTCAGTAGGTACATAGCAGAGTGAATCTATTATTTTGTAGTTTTGGTCCATCTTATGCTCCCTGTCCTTTACTGGTTATTTTTTGGCTTCCATTCCTGCATTTCAGAGCCTTCCTCTTCCACCATCTCCTGGATATCTTTGAGGTAACCCGGCCAGTCGAAAGATTCGTGCCACTGGTAATGCAGGTCTTTAATAAGGCCCGGCTCTTTTTGAGTCGTAAATAATTCCAGGGTTTCTTTCAGAATCCGGGTTTGCATTTCAACATCATGCGGCTTGCCACACTCGCGCCCCAGAGGAAAGTTGATGAATGCGCTTCTGGGGGGGAGTACCTGTTTCATTATGTATTTACATGAACCCAGATATACTGTGGGAAGCCCCAACTCTTCAATTGCCCTTGCTATCAGCCCGACCGACTGATGGTCCAGGGGTCAGGCCGCAACGAGAAGAACAGCGTCCGCTCCCATATCTCTCATAATCTTTACCATCCGGGGCACTGTTTCTTGTTGTAATTCCGTTCGCTTATAAAGTCTTCCCATACTAAGAGTCAGGGCAGTTGGTATAAAGTGCCTTATGAACCCCTCTTTCTCCAGCTCTTTGAGTCTATGAACCGGAAAAACGCAATTAAAATCTTTCAGAGCATCCCTGTGATCAAAGTAGTTATGGTGGAGTCTGAGTCGCGCAAAGGGTGTGTCTATCGGGATCTGGCGAAAGCTCAAATCATTTACTGCCCAGGGGTCGAACGGTTCCTGATCATCCCTGAAAATACCTGCTGAACTTATTAATCCTATTGAGGCTTCATCAAGATGTTTATCAAATGGGGCCCAGGGACTGGAGTCAAACACGGACCACTTGTATGGCGGAAAACCCTGACTTTGATACATCTGGTCGAGTCCCTCTTTGTAATTAACTGGCTTCATATCTTGCCTCCGGTATGTATTGTTCAAGGAACAGCTCAAGCTTTATTATAAACCCATTTCACAGGCTACCAGTTCCCTGTGAAAGTCGGCGTCTCCGAACATAATCTCCGAGGTTTTTGCGTGTTTAAAATAGAGTTGGAGGTCATGCTCTTCCATAAAGCCTATTCCGCCCATCGCCTGATGACCAAGCGCCACCAGCTTTCGATATGAGTCACTGGCCCATGCCTTGCACATGGCAGCGTCTTTTTCAAAGGCCAGGCCTTCGCTAATCCGCCATGCAGTCTGGTAAGTTAAATACTTGAAGGTATCCAGGTAAGTGAGCATGTTGGCACAGTGATGATGAACGGCCTGAAAAGATCCCACCGGCCGTCCGAACTGGACCCTCTCTTTAATCCAAGGCAGTACCAGTTCCATGACCCTTTCTCCACCTCCAAGCATTTCAGCGGCCTTGGCCACTGCCGCCATAAGAAGGATTTTTTTCATTACCTGCCAGGCATTCCCCTGCCTTCCCATGAGGCGGTAACCTGGTACCACGACCTGATTAAAAATCAGCTCATGTTGTTTATCGCCTGCCATGGTATCCAGTTCGTTAACACTGAGTCCGGCGGCAGTTGCGTCTACAAGAAAAAGGCTCAGTCCTTCTGAAGGGTTACCGGTTTCCTCGGTTCTGGCCACGCAGATAATGAGATCGGCGACATGCGCATCAGGCACAAACAGCTTGGTACCGGAGAGCACATACTCATCTCCTCTTTGACGCGCGGGAATCTTAAGCCCTTCGGGTGTATATAAACCGTCGGTTTCTGTCCATGCCAGGGTAAATATACGTTTACCCGAGGCCAGGTCGGGCAGAAATTCGGCTTTCTGGGCATCATTAGCAGCCTCCATAAGAGTGAGACCGCCCAGGACAGCAGTAGAGAAAAAGGGGCCTGGTAGACGGTAATATCCCATCTCCGACAGAAGAACCGCGAGATCCAGGAATTTTCCTCCATAACCTCCATAATCCTCAGGGATCAGGAGACTCATCCAGCCCATGTCCGCCATTTCGTCCCAGATTTCCTGGGTAAATCCCTTTTTGTCTTCCGCCATTTCCCGCACATACTCGCTGGGGCATGTTTTAGCCAGAAACTTATGCGCGGTATCCTTAATAAGTTTCTGCTCTTCACTGAGATCGTAATCCATTGTTTTTCTCCTTTTTAAGAAGCGGGGAGCCCGAGTCCCCTCAGTGCAATGATATTCCTCTGGATTTCTGAAGTTCCGGCATAGATGGTTTCCACTACGCTTGAGCGATAGTGCCGCTCGATTTTTCCGGCAAGAGCCGCCCGCTTGGAACCTTTTTTCAACTGTCCGAACAGGCCCAGGATCTCCATGCCAGTATTCATGATTCGCTGAGCAACTTCGGTAGCGAAGACCTTCTGCATTGAGGCCTGGTAGTTTGGTATCTGCCCCTTGTCAATCATATATGCAAGATTGTAATAAAGAAGCTTATTGACCTCGATCTCTATTTCCATTTCAGCCAGTTTTTGCCTGATCAAGGGGTTTTTTGAGAGCGGTTGACCATTTACAAGGGTTTCCTTTGCATATTGTACAATATCGTTAAATATTGTGGCATATGCGGCAAGTGGGAACATCCTCTCGAAATCGAGAGCCGCCATTAGATAGTAGAAGCCCTTGCCGGCTTCTCCTACAAGATTTTTTTTAGGCACCACTACATCGTCATAATAGACTTCGTTTGTCCTCCATCCCGCCAGGGTTATGAGCGGCCGGATGGTGATACCGGGACTCTTGAGATCCACGATCATCATGGAAAGTCCTTTGTGCCGTTTGGACTCAGGGTCTGTCCGGACAGCCAACCAGTGGTAGTCTGCGACATGAGTGGTTGTGTTAAAGGTTTTCTGCCCATTGAGGACGAAATGATCTCCTTTGTCATCCCCCCTTAACCTGATTGCTGAAAGGTCTGAGCCGGCCTGGGGTTCGGTATATCCAAGGGCGAATTCTATCTCGCCTCTTGCAATTGGTGGCAGCCATTCTTTTTTCATTTCTTCACTTCCGAAATGCATTATAGTTGGTCCTGCCATGGCTGCCGCCACAAATGACATATGAATTTTGGCAAGGTACATTTCTTCTTTTATGGCGAAAGAAAGCATTGCAGAGGAGTCTAATCCTCCGTATTCCCTGGGCCAGTTGGGCGTAAGCCAGCCTCTGGCCGCGAATTTTTGAATGAACTTCCTCCCCTCGGGTCCCCCGTAAAGCGGGCCCAGCTCATAAGTTTCTTCAAGCATCTCCTGAGTGGCCTCCGCCTTTATAAATGCCCGGACCTCTTTAAGCACCTGCTCTATTTCCGGTGAAAACTGAAAGTCCATTGACTCCTCCTTCCTTTATAGCCGTTTGTCTGTTAGTTGATGGATTTATACATGGCCCCGTATCCAGGTGCTGCTTATTTTTTATAAAGATCCAGGGCGCACTGGTATTCAAGGGCCCATGAATACTCGAATACCTGGTTTATCATCCATTTTATATAGAGATTTACCGACTTTTTGGTCGCCCTTATGGCCATGGCATTTCCTCTTGCAAGTTTTTCAGCCATTTTCATTACAGCAGCATCCAGTTCATCGTGAGGAACAACATGGTTTACAAGGCCGATCCTCAGAGCTTCCTGGGCATCTATGACATCCCCGGTCATCAAGAGTTCTTTTGCCTTGTTTACACCTACCAGAATAGGCCATATGACTGCTCCTCCATCTCCTGCCGAGAGCCCGACCTTGACGTGTGTGTCACCAAGCCTGGCCCTGTCCGACGCAATAACTATATCCGGGAAAAGGGCCAGGGTCACTCCCAGGCCAGTAGCTGCGCCGTTGACACCGGATATGATCGGCCGATCAATTTCCAGGATATTTGCCAGAATTTCTCTGGCTTCAAAGAATATCCTGTCAACGGCCTCCTTGGTTTCAGGCAGTTCCTTAAGGTCTGCACCCGCACAAAAGGCATCTCCCGCACCTGTAATAGTAACAACATCTGTCTCGGTGTCGTAACGTATGTCATTAAAGATCTGGGTTATTTCGCTGTGCATCGCGGGGGTTACAGCATTAAGAGAATCGGGCCTGTTAAGAGTCAAGGAAAGTATTTTTCCTTTACGCTCCACTTTAATATACTGGTATTTAGTGTAATCCACGGCATATCCTCCTTTCTGAATAGGGTTGATACATTGCCTTGCAGATTATTTTGGATTCCTGGTCTTTATTGCATTAAGGATGAGTTCGTACATGTCATCCAGCTGGTCGACCAGATTGTATTTTCTGTGGAGAATGGCCCAGGGATAACAGGTCTGCGCCAGAGTGCCTATTACGAGCGCCCTGAATATATAGACTTTAATATCTCCTCTGAAGGCTCCTTTTTCTATGCCTTCCGTAAATATATTTTTGATCTTTTCGTCATGCTCCGTCATGTATGAATGCTTTACCGAGACATAGAATTTAGGGTTTGGAATCAGATCTTTCAGGTATACTCGAGCCCATTGTCTGTTATTTTTTACCCATGTGAGAAAGTGCAGTAAGATATACTTCAACTTTGTTTCCGGGCTTTGTGGGCAGAGCGATTCGCTAAAGGTTTCACTAAATTTTTTCATTCTTTTTTCGTAAATAGAAAAAAGCAGATCATCTTTGTTTTCAAAATACTCATAGATGGTTCCGTCAGCGACGCTCGCTTTTGCAGCAATTTCTGAAATTCTGGTTTCAGCGAACATTTTTTTGCTGAACAGGTCTTCTGCGGCCAGGAGTATTCTCTCCTTTTTATTTTCAATCTCAGATATGTCTAAATCAGCAGGCTTTTCATCTCTTTTTACAGCGGCCACAAATACTGTAGCTATATCATCAAAATCATCCAGAACGTCAAGAGATCTCTTGAATAAAACCCGGGTAAGCAGATGATAATATACGGTTCGTGCCATAGATGGTCGGAAAGCACGAGTGTTTACTTTGTTCTTGAAAAGAGCTGATTTTTTTCCTTCTTCCAGGTTATTGGTGGAAATTGTATAGAGTTCACGTATAAGACGGTATGTTTCGGAATGAAAATATTGGGGATTCGGCATAATTTCAAGCACAAAAACCTTGGATAATTCTTTGTGGCTTTGTATCCACCAGAGATACTGCCAGATAAACCTTCTCAGCTTTTCTTCCGGATCCTTAAGTCCCTTAAGATTCTCCTTAATGCTGACTTCGAAATCACGAAGGCTTTTAAGAGGCAGGGTCAACAGTATTTCTTCCTTGTTTCTGAAGTGATTATATATGGTTGCTTCTCCCAGTCCGGCCTGCTTTGCGAGATCGGGTATAGTTGAAGCACTGAAACCTTTCTCAGCAAATACGGTAATGGCGGCGTCTGCAATTTTTGTTTTTTTGTCGTCAGATTTATCCATAAAAGTATTATTCAATATATTATAGTAAATGATTAGAGCTATAGAATATTGTTTTTTTTAGCCGAGACCGTTTATATTAGCCTTAAAATTTTATCTTAAAAAACAAAAAGGGTTTAGAAGTTTCCGCTATTTTTGTTGAGGGAAGCGGGGTGGTCTTTTCTCAAGAAAGGCCTGAATACCCTCCTCTGCCTCACCATTATGCGCGAGTATTTGGATAAGTTCAGGCTCACACATGAACATGTTACCAAAACCCTCCATTGAAGCGCCCTTGGCGATCTTTTTTGTTATCCTTATTGAAGTAGGGCTTCTGGAGGCTATTTTTGCGATAAATTCATTGGTTGAAGCCGTTAGAGATTCGGATGGGACAACCTTGTTTGCGAGACCCAGTCTGAAAGCCTCGGTTGCAGGGATATTGTCGCATGTCATTATGATTTCCATTGCCTTTGACGACCCCACCATACGGACCAGCCTTGGCGTACAGCCCCAGGTGAAGTATACACCTATCATAGTTTCCGGTACACCATAGTAGCTGTCTTCCGTCATTATACGGAAGTCACAGGCCATGGCTACCGCCATACCGGCTCCGATAACCGCCCCTCTGAGTACTGCTATTGTTATCTGTTCAACACTCTCCAGGCTTCGCATGAGTTCATGACCTGCGAGCTGCTGTGAGCGAGCGGCTTCAGGGGTAAATTTTTCTGTTTTAGTATTGGTCAGGTCGATGCCCGCCGTGAAATGATCCCCCTGTGCAGTCAGGATTACAAAACGGACTGAGGAGTTGCTGCGCAGGGAATGCCATACTGAAATAAGCTCTTCCATCATCAGGGGATTGAACAGATTCATTTTGGGTCTGTCCAGGGAAACAGTCAGCACTTCTCCTGACTGCTCGAGCCTGATGGTCTCGTAGTTAGTCATTATGAGATCCTCCTCGTGTTTAGAAATATTTAAATTAAGAAAAATAGATGGGATGTCATTCAAAAAAAATCAAAGGGAAAAAAATAGAAAATTTGGGTAATTAATAAATATTTCTGAGCATTTTATGGGCTATATGAGGTATTGTCAATGTAATTGTTCAATAAATGCAACAAATCGAATTAAAGTACATTTTTTTTATTGACATGCTTTGTTTGTTTCATTAAATTTTGTAATCAGATTTTATTATAATTGATCTAGACAATTGGGCACTCAAAGCGTATTCTTTATTTATCAACATACCTTTCCTTATAATTTCTGTTTTGAAATTGTCTTATTCCTGATCTTTACTTGTTCGCTTAGGTGAAACACCGTCGTAACAAGGGTTCATAAATAGAAACTTTCTAAGATCTAGCCGCAGTAAACAAATCAATGAATTTCCAGGGAGGTGCACTATGAAGAGATTCAGTGTCATTTGTTATGCCTTTGTTTGTGTTTTTGCCTTGGTTTCAATTACTTATGCAGCCGACAAAAAGCCCGTCAAACATCTGCACGCAGCGGTTCTTGGCGGTGTCCTGGGTTCGGTCCCTGACACAGGAAATGGGTTGACGGATGGAGCAGATTATATCAACGAGACAGGCGGTATTGAAGGCCGGCCTTTTGTGGCAATTGTGGAAGACGGACGTTACGATGTCCCTACTTGCCTCAACATATTCAACAGATACACTACGTCGGAGCCTAAGGATGAACTGCTGTTTTATTCGCAGTTTAACACGCCGGGGCTGAAGGCCATGGACGAAAGGGCAAACATTGAAGAAAAGATCCCCGTGCTGGCCGGTTCAATGTCGGCAGAGATTTTTGATGAGAATGTTAGAGAGGAACACCCTTATTTTTTCGCCACAGGCCCGGGCTACGGAGAGCAGTGGGGTATGGTGCTCAAGTATATTAAGGATAATCATAAGAAAAGTACACCGCCCCGCGTTGCCTTTCATTATTTTGACAACTCGACAGGGCGGGATCCGATGCCGGATCTGGAACGTTATGCGAAGAAATTCGGTGTTGATATTGTTATGATGGAACCTTTTGCTCCCACCGCTCAGACTTTTGCACCGGCATTTCTGAAATTCAGAAAAAACAAGGTGGAATACGTACTTTTCTGGAACTGGTCTGTTAAGATAGGCGTCCGTTACTTTAAAGAGTCGAAAAAGTATCTTCCAGATATACCTACCTTCGGTGTGCACTGGACAACAGGAATGCTCTTTTTTCATCTTTGCGGAGCAGATTATGATAACCACTATTGTGTGTGCGGCTACCCGGTAGAGACCGAGATGGATAACAAGTTTGTCCAGATAGCCAGGGGAATGGCACAGAAAAAGGGCAGAAAAATAACTATATGGAACATGTATGCGCAGAGCTGGATGATGGGCGCACTCGCCGCAGCAGCCTCGCGCCAGGTCCTCCGTGAGGGCAAGCCGCTGACCAGACAGACTGCCCGTGATGCCCTTGAAAATCTCAAAGACTGGGATATGCTTGGAATGTATGGTGGAAAGACTCTTGATTACACCTCACATAAGTTCTCCCGTGCCAGAATGCTTCGAGCCGATTGGAAGACTAAGAGCATAATTCCTGTGACGGAATGGGTTGATATATATGAATATCTAAAATAACAAAACCCCTTGATCGGCAGCGATAAGGCATATTTCCTTACCGCTGTCGGAAACGAGATTATCAATGGAATATCTTGTCCAGGTCATCGGGTCCGGAATTATCCAGGGGCTGATTTACGCGCTTATAGCAGTCAGCCTGGTTTTAATCTATAAGTCATCAGAGGTGTTCAACTTTGCCGTCGGCGAGTTTTGTACTCTCGGCGCAGTCTTTTTTTTCATGTTTCAGTCTTTTGATCTGCCTTTATGGGTTGTCTTTCCTGCGTTTCTAATAACCTCAGCGCTGTTTGCCGCCCTCGTAGAAAAATTAGTGATGGACCGGCTCATAGGGCGTCCACCTATGTCGATTACACTTGTCACTATAGGAATCTCCGGTATTATGGTAGGCGGGTTACTGATATTTTTCGGCGCCGATGCACAGGTAGTTGCGCTGAATTTGCCTGACCTAACTCTGGAATTCGGCGGGGCACTCTTCATCTCCAGCCAGGTCTGGAATGGCCTGCTTGCTGCAGTAGCAATGATAATCCTGCTTCTTTTCCACAAATACGCCACCATGGGCATACTGATGCGCGCAACAGCCGACAGTCAGGTCAAGTCCATTGTGCTTGGGATCAACGCCAGAAGAATATTGATGGTCACCTGGGCAATCGCCGGCATGGTGGCCGCCCTTGGAGGTCTGGTTGTCGCCAACGGCAGCGCAGTTTCGTACGACATGGGCGTGGTTGGTCTGGCTGCGATTCCTGTCGTTCTCGTTGGAGGGTTGGAGAGTATTCATGGAGCGATCCTGGGTGGCTTGTTAATAGGGCTCGTACAGACCGTCACAAGCTTTTATATAGAACCTGCCCTGGGTCTGCCTGGCTTCCAGGCTATTTCTCCCTATATAGTTCTGCTTATTATTCTCATCTTAAGGCCTTACGGCCTCTTTGGGCAAAAACTCATTGAAAGGGTTTGATCAATGATTGAGATTGAGAGCCTCAGGGTAGTCTACCATGACGTAATATCCGTGCTCCATGGTGTCTCGATAAGACTTGAAGACGGTCAGATCACCACGCTTCTCGGTGCAAACGGAGCGGGCAAGACCACCCTTCTGCGCACGCTTTCCGGAATACTTGAAATCTATGATGGTGATGTGCTTGAGGGTAGCGTTAAGATTGATGGAAAGAATGTCACCCGCCTCAATCCTGTAACTATTACCAGGAAATTCGGAATCGTTTATGTGGTTGAAGAGCGTACGATATTTCCCCAGCTCAGTATAATGGAAAACCTCAGATGCGCCGCCTCATCCCGCAGGGATAAAAATATTCAGGCGGATGTACAACGGGTTATGGATCTTTTCCCCGCACTCAAGGGAAGGCTGGTGGGTAGAGCCGGATATTTATCGGGTGGAGAGCAGCAGATGCTTTCTATTGGAAACGCCTTGATGACCAAGCCGAAGACCCTTCTCCTGGACGAACCTTCTCTCGGCCTTGCCCCCATCCTCGTGAGGGAGATGTTTAAGGTTATTAAGAGGATTAATGATGAAGACGCGATTTCTATGTTCCTTGTCGAACAGAACGCCGCGGCTGCGGTTAATGTTGCTCATACAGGCTATGTTATGGAGAACGGCCGGGTGGTCCTGGAAGGGACAAGGGAAGAGCTTATGAATAATGAGGATATAAAAGAATTTTATCTTGGCTCCGGAGGAAAAACCGGCAAGAAAGATTACAGGCAATCCAAACGATATAAGCGGAGGAAAAGGTGGCTGGGCTGAACAGATCCCCTATTATCAGTGCAGAGGAACTCCAGCTTTCTTTCGGAGGAATCAGGGCCCTTGATTTTGTCAGCCTGGATGTCTTTCAAGGAGAAATCCTGGCTATTATCGGCCCTAACGGTGCGGGCAAGACCAGTCTGCTCAATTGCATTAATGGCCTTTACAATCCTGATTCCGGTCGAATCACTTTTGAAGGGCAGGATATTACCTCGATAAAGGCACACAAGCGCGCACGTCTAAGAATGGGGAGGACCTTTCAGCACGTCGAACTGTTCGCAGGCATGTCCGTTTTGGACAATATAAAGTTGGGCGCCGTCATGGATACCCAATCTAATTTTTTCGGATCTTTTTTCCACCTGGGGAAATCGGTTCGCGAAGAAGTGAAACATCGCAGGGATCTAGAGGAAAATGTCATAGATTTTCTTGATTTGAATCACGTAAGAGAGCAGCCCGTAGGCATGCTTCCTCATGGACTTCAGAAGAGGGTAGATCTGGCCAGGGCGCTGGCTATGAAACCCAAAGTTCTCCTGCTTGATGAACCTATGGCGGGGATGAATATAGAGGAAAAGGAGGACATGGCAAGCTTTTTCCTGGATATCCACAGGGATCTGGGAGCCACAATCGTCTGGATCGAACATGATCTGAGTACGGTAATGAATCTCTCCGACAGGATTTGTGTTTTGAATTTCGGAGAAAAGATTGCTGTAGGAACCCCTGACGAAGTTAGGCAGGATCAAGGCGTAATTGAAGCATATCTGGGACGGGAGGAAGATGCATAATGGAGACCGTGATAAAGGCCATAAAACATCACGCTCGAACCCGACCTAATAATCTGGCCATAAGGCAGAAGCGTTATGGAATCTGGGAGCCTATGACCTGGCGAAAGTTTTATAAAAATATTCGGGCTTTTGCCCTGGGGCTGGTGGAACTGGGCCTGAGTCCTGAAGATAAAGTTTGTATAATAGGAGACAATTGTGTCGAATGGGTTATAGCCGAGTTTGGTATTATAAGTGCGAAGGGAGTCTGTGTTGGCATCTATCAGGACATGCTTAATCAGGAGGTGGCTTATATGGTCACCGCCAGCGACGCTAAATATTTTATTGCCGGTGACCAGGAACAGGTTGACAAGTTTATCGCTTCTCAGGACACCCTATCCGGCCAGGTGAACAAAGTAATAGTATGGGACACAAGGGGAATGAGCGATTATCTGGACAGATACCCTTTCCTCATGCGTTTCAAAGATGTGATCGCCTTGGGTCAGGATATCCATGAGAAGGACCCCGAAAGGTTTGAAAGAGACTTTTTAAATACAGCTGATCCTGATGATACAATACTCATGCTTCCTACTTCAGGGACTACGGGGTTGCCCAAAATGTCCCAGCTCACGCATGAGAATTTTATCTTTACGGGAAAAGCATGGGAAAAAGTCTATGAAAGTTATGAGTATGACGAAGTATATTCCTTTCTTCCGATAGCGTGGATAGGTGAACAATTCAACATTATGCGGTTTGCTATTGAAGGTTTCAGATATAATTTTCCCGAGAGCAGCGATCCTATCGCTGTTAAAAGAGACATGAACCAGCTCCAGTGCACGTTCCTTGGCATGTCGGCCAGGATGTGGGAGGATATTTGTTCTAATATCATGGCGCGTATGGAGGACGCATCGCTGCTGAAAAAAAAGGTCTATAACGCGGCCTTGAGCCTGGGTCTGGAAAAGGCCGAGTTGATGCTTGATGGTAAGGACAGCAGACTTTCTCTTCTAAAAGAAATCCTGTACAGAATACTTTTTTTTACCACGACAAGGGGCATCAGACAGCGTACGGGCCTGGCTCGAGTCCGAGTCGCTTTGTCAGGAGGATCTGCAATAGGACGAGATGTGTTCACTTTTTTTACTGCACTGGGGATCAACCTTATACAGGGTTTTGGTATGACCGAGTGCTGTTGTTTCGCGACAGTCCATCAGATGGATGATGTCCGGCCCGAGACAGTAGGCCCTCCATTGCCGGGAGTGAATATCCGCATAGATGATGATGGCATGATCTGGATACAGGGAAAGGGGAATATGAAGGGATATTATAAGAACTCTGAAGAAACTGCTGATACCCTGGTTGACGGATGGCTGAAGTCGGGCGACTCGGGCTATTGGGACGAGGCAGGTCATCTTGTCGTACTGGACCGCCAGAAAGACCTGATGTTTTTGAATGACGGAACAAGGTTCGCCCCTCAGGATCTGGAAAACAGGCTTAAGTTCAGCCCGTTTATCAAGGATGCTGTAGTCGTAGGAGACAAGAGAGACTTCATTGTAAGCCTTGTTAGCATTGATATGGAAAACGTTGGCAACTGGGCACGAAACCGCAATATCGCCTACACGACCTTTACGGATCTCGCCCAGAATAAAAAGGTCAACGAGCTTATTGTTTCTGAAATCGAGAAGGTAAATAAAAGGCTGCCTGACAAGATGAGAATTGCCAGATTCTCTTTGCTTCCAAAAGAGCTTCACCCGGACGATGAGGAACTCACCCGTACAAGAAAGGTCAAAAGGGGAGTCATCAACAAGAGGTATGGTGCGCTCATAGAAGCCCTGTTTTCTGATGATAAAGTACACCACCTTGATATTGAAATACGGTACATGGATGGAGGAGTTTCACAATTGAGAAGTGACGTGCAACTCATGAGGGTATTAGGGAAAAATGAAACAGTCGATCACTGACCTCTACAGCGGGTACTACGCTCCTTTTATAAAGGAGAACTATCTCCAGGATGAAGCTATCTTTCGAACGCTTTACCAGAAAACATGGTTCTCCATATTCATGTTTTTGCTTTTAGCCGTACCCCCCTTTCTTAGCGAATACTATGTATTTTTTATGACCACGATTTTTATCGCGATAATAGGCGGCCATGGCCTGAATATCCTGCTGGGATATACAGGACAGATATCCCTAGGACATGCTGCTTTTCTGGGGGTAGGAGGATATACATACTCCTACCTGGTTATGGTGCTCGGGTGGCCTTTTTTCGCAAGCGTATTAGCCGCAGGTCTCGTGGCTGCAGGCCTAGGACTGGTTATCGGTATACCGTCTCTCAGGATCAAAGGAATCTATCTGGGTATAGCAACTCTCGCCTTTCAATTTATTATGGACTATACGTACTTTCACTGGCAAGGGTTCAGCGGGGGGCCTCAGGGAAGGGTGGTGGAGGCGCCGAATATTTTTGGAATGCCTATGACTTCGAAAATCTCTTTTTATTATATTTGCGTATTTTTCATGGTGATCCTTCTCTGGGGTGCCAAAAATATTATGAGGTCCAAGTACGGCCGCTGCTTAATGGCCGTCCGTGACAATGATATTTCCGCAGAGGCCGTAGGTGTGCCGGTATTTAAGTTTAAACTGCTGGCTTTTGTGATCAGCTCCTTTTATGCAGGCGTGGCTGGTTCTCTTTTCGTGATACATATGAGAACTGTATACCCCGACTTTTTTCACTTCAATGTATCAATTGAGTATCTGGCCATGGTGGTTGTAGGAGGTATGGGCTCTGTAATCGGTTCTATCTTCGGGGCGATCTTTATTGTTTTTATTCCCGAGGTCCTGACGAACATAATAAGGTTCATCGCCCAAATTACCAACAATCCGGATGTGACGGTTTTTATGGCACCTACACGTCTCATGGTACACGGATTCCTGATCATATTATTCATAATGATAGAGCCCGGAGGACTAGCCGGGATCTGGCGGAAAGTGAGCAGCTACTGGAAAATCTGGCCCCTGCCTTATATATAATACAGGTTTGGTTTAAGAGAAACAACAGAGTGAAGTGAGTTAAGAAGCTCGTTGTGTCGATAAGTTGTAAGCTAGGAAACTGAAATTTGCATAGGCCGAATTAAGAAAATATTTGAAATATTTTTTCGTAAATCTGGTTATTCAGATTGGCTCTTCCTTCTCTGAGAAAAAGATATCCTACCTTATGAATCTTTCAATTGTTCCGGTATGTGAACAGTTTGAAGAAATACATTCGTGAAGGGAAGTGTGTGCTCCATGTTTTAAAAATGTAATAACAAGTCAAGAGGGGGGTTGCTAAAATGGCTATTCTATTTGAAAAAAAAGCTTGGTGGCGTGTTCTATTAGTATTGGGTTTATTCGTAATTGTGATCGGTATGCCTATCTCTCTTAATGCTAGTTCCGAGAAAACGATCAAGATAGGAATTATAGGCCCAATGAAATTTATATTAGGGCAGCAGATCTGGTGGGCCTCTGAAATTGCAGCAGAAGAAATCAATGAAGCTGGTGGGATAAACGTGGATGGAGTTAATCACAAGATAGTGCTGGTACAGGTGGACGATAACGAATTGCTGAGTGTTGTTGATGCAGTGAGTGCTATGGAGCGACTTGTGACTCGTGAAAAGGTGAATATAGTAGTTGGTGGGGTTAGATCAGAAGCTGTGCTGGCGCAACAGGAGGTAATGGCAGATAACAAAGCTCTCTACCTGAGCACCGGTGTGGGTTCGCCACAAACTAATGCAAGGATTGCACAAAATTATGACAGATATAAATATTTTTTTCGAGCGGGGTTCAGCGGTCTATGGACTACCCACATGGGTCTGATCACTTTGGAGATGGCGGGAAACAAACTGAGGGAAGAAGTGGGAATTAAAAAACCTAAAGTGGCTATATTGGCTGAAAAGCTTATCTGGTGTGACCCTTTAGTGAAGGCCTTTCCCGGAGTAGCTGCCAAGCTGGGCATGGAGTACTTGGGGAATTGGCGACCCTCCGCAATGGCTACCGATGTAAGGGCTGAATTGGAAGCTATAGAAGATTCAGGGGCGCAAATTATGTTTCAACTTTTTACCGCACCCGGTGGAATCGCTGCAAGCCAGCAATGGGGTGAACTCAAGGTTCCTGTTGTTCCTGTTGGCATCAATGTCGAGGCAGGGCGTTGGAAACACTGGTCAGACACTAACGGTGCCTGTGAATACCAGACGTTCGGAAGTCCTTACCCACTCGTCGAGATCACGGAAAAAACCATACCTTTTGTAAATAAATTTTTTAAAAAGCATAATGACATGCCCATGTGGGTCGCACAGTCGTATGATGCCCTATATGTTTTAAAAGATGCTATTGAACGTGCCAGCACCCTAAACAATGATAAACTGATTAATGCACTTGAAAAAACTGATTACATAGGCGCTCAAGGCAGAATAACTTTTACCCCCAATGATCACAAGTACCCCCATGAATATCAGTGGATCCCGAATTATCTTACCTGGGCTTGTGAACAGTGGCAGGATGGAAAACGGGTTGTAGTTTGGCCTAATGGCAAGCCCGCAATGGGGGATAAAAGATTTGAAGGCATACGTTACAAGGGAAGTGGGGATTATAAATTGCCTCCATGGGTTATTAATTATTGGAAGGATAAATAAGGTAATGATCAACTAGTTCTTTTTGTGTTTCAGGGCTGCTATTTCTGTGTGCAAGGAGTGTTTATGCTGAAATAACAAATTTGTTTGTAAAGACCAGTTTGCTTTGCAAGGGGTGAAGTCAACGTGTTTTTAAAGATCGTTATTAATGGTTTATTAAGTGGTGGAATCTTTGCGGTTTTGGCTGTCGGTTTTTCCCTCTCTTTCGGAGTAGCCAGAATACTGAATATGTCCCATACGGCATTTTATATGCTCGGGGCTTTTTTGTTGTTTCTTTCCTCGAGCTTGCAGGGCATACCTCTGTTTCCATCTGCACTCATGTCTATATTAATAACAGGTCTAGCTGGCGTTTTCTGCTACAGGATTCTTTTTGATCGAATTAAAGAGCAGGAAACCGCAGTAATGATAATCTCTATAGCGCTTGCACTTATTTTTCAAGAAGTTCTTCTGCTGGGCTTTGGAGGTGACTATCACAGGGTCCCTCCTTTTATCCCCGGGTTTATGAAAATCATTGGAACCAGGGTCCTATATCAGCAATTTTTTGCTATTGGTGCAGTTATAGCTGCTCTTACCTGCCTATGGCTGATATTATCAAAAACCAATACCGGTTTAGCTATCAGGGCGGTAGCGGAGGATAGAGAAACTGCCAATCTTATGGGAATAGATGTTACTCGTCTCTGTATGATTACCATGGGCATCTCTATCACCCTTGCCGGAATAGCTGGTGTTGTTATAGCCCCAATATATATGGTTCACCCTTTAATGTGGGTTCATCCCCTAACGATTGTTTTAGCAGCGGTCATTCTTGGTGGCATGGGGAGCATAAAGGGGAGCATCGTAGCCGCATTTATTCTGGGTTTCGCTGAGACCTCCGTTGTTTTTCTTATCCCGGGAGGATCTTTTTTAAAAGGCGCCTTTTCTTTGATCATCATGGTGGTTGTACTACTTATTAAACCAGAAGGGCTTTTTGGTGTTGTTTTTGAGGAGGAACGCCTTTGAACTATTATTTTCGTTCACTGTATCACCAATTTCGGATTGAGGTGCTAGCCGTTCCCGGAAGGGTGATCGCTCTCGTTCTTGTCGTTCTTTTTTCTAGTCTTCCTCTTATTACTACAGACCCTTATATATTACGTATTTTCATCCTCACAGCTATATTTGCTATATATGCAGCCAGTTGGGATCTTTTAGCTGGCTTTGTTGGCCAACTGAGCCTAGGTCACGCTTTATTTTTTGGAGTTGCTGCTTATACTACAGCTTTGCTGAATAAACACTTCGGTCTATCTCCGTTAGTTACAATCCCCTGCGGAGGATTATCTGCAGTACTGGTAGGCCTCATCGCAGGATTGCCAGCCTTGCGCCTCAGAGGCTTTTACCTGGCTTTGGTCACTCTCTCCTTTCCTGTCATTCTTACCGGGCTCGTTTATGTTTTCCCGAAATTTACAGGTGGTGAGCTAGGTATATATGACGTTGATTCTCTTTCAGGCTCACGTATCTGTGATTATTACATTATATTTGTAGTTATGCTTATATCAGTTTTTATAATGTACAAATTTAGCGATTCGGAAAGTAAATACGTGAGAACTGGCGTTATTTTTCATGCCATTCGCGAAGATGAAATTGCTGCCCGTGTGTCTGGCATATACACTTCCAGATATAAATTATTGGCCTTTGCTATTAGTGGTATATTCGCAGGAATTGCCGGGGGACTGTATGCACACTTGATTCGAGTTGCCGGGCCTTCAATTTTGGAGCTTTTATTTTCATTTCAACCTATATTGTGGACCGTATTTGGAGGGATAGCGACAATTTATGGTCCGGTAGTTGGGGTCTATATCCTATTTCCACTCCTGGAGATATTAGGTTTTCATCCATGGGGTGAGGCAACACGATATATTATCTTTGCTTTATTTCTTATGATTACTCTCTTCTTTATGCCCCAGGGTATTACTACGTGGGTAAGGGACAAGATTGAAGTAAAATGCCCTAGGTGTAAATTGATCAATATGTCTACCAGAAAAACATGTAGAGCATGCCGAGCCGCGTTGCACAATGAGGTTGATTGAATAGATAAATGAAAATAATAATATACAAAGGCAGAAGATCAGGAGTTAGTTTTTTACGGGTCTAGGGCTATGAGTTAGATGATGTTGGAGATAAATAAGGAGAGTTTTAATGTTGTCCCCATATGAACAAAAGCCATGGCTTAATTCTTATCCTCCAGATGTTCCCGCTGAGATAGATATACCCAAATTATCAGTGAATAAATTATTTGATGAAGCCACTGAGAAATGGGAAAAACGAACTGCCATTAACTTTTACGGCAAGAAAATAAAATATAAAGAATTACGGAATAAGGTAGATCGGTTCGCTAAGGCTTTACATGACCTAGGCATAAAAAAAGGAGATAGAGTTGCCTTGTTGCTGCTCAATTCTCCAGAATATATCATCGCTTTTTACGCCATAGTTAAAATAGGTGCCGTTTCGACTCCTATCAGCCCAGTGTATGTCTCTTCTGAAATCAAACATCAATTACAGGATAGTCGTGCAGAAACAATAATTTGTCAGGACATACTTTACGAAGGTTTGGATTTGACAGGGGTGAATCTACAGAATGTCATTCTGACTAATATTGGTGAATCTCTGCCAAAGGTAAAAAGGTTCCTGGGGAAATCAATTTTGAGAGGGATATACCAGAATATGGCTACCCCCTCTCCTGAAATCTATAATAAAGAGAATGTCCATCAGTTTCAGGAATTAATAAACCGGGTTAATCCGAATCCCCCGCATGTCGAAATCGATCCAGAAGAAGACTTGCTAACACTCCCTTATACTAGCGGTACAACAGGTTTGCCAAAAGGTGTCATGCTAACCCACAGAAATGTTGTCGCCGATTTTGAACTCTTCCACGCATTCTACCCGTTTTTTGAAGAGGGCTGCGAGGTTAGCGTCGCTTATATGCCTTTTTATCACGCTGGCGGTCAATTTACGGCTGTAATTGACGGCATACTTCGGGGTTCAAGTTTAGTTGTGATTACCACTCCCGATGTTGAGGATATTCTGCACGCAATTGTAAAATATGACTCCTCATGGTTTATTGGTGCTCCCGCTATCTACGAAACGCTCAAAGATTATAAAAAAACAGACATCGTTGATTGGAAAAGGCTTAAAATTATTGCCTCGGGTGCCGATGCCCTTAATGAATTTACAGCTAAAGATTGGAAAAGACGTACAGGAATTGACCTTCACGAAACATTCGGGATGACGGAATTGGTAGCGATGAGTCATAGCAACCCGCTGATGGCTGGGAAGATCGGTTCCATAGGGATTCCGATTCCCAATACTATTGCAGCGATTTTGGATCCGGATATAGACGAGTTTGTGCCTTTAGGAGAAACTGGAGAGCTTGTTGTAAGTGGACCTCAAGTTACCAAGGGGTATTGGAATAATCCGGATGCGACCAGAGAGTGTGAAGCAATGATCAATGGTGTAAGATGGTGGCGCACAGGTGATCTGGCGAGAATGGAGGAAGATGGCTATTTTTACATCTATGACAGAAAAAGGGATCTTATAAAATACAAAGGTCTTAGAGTATATGCCAGAGAGGTTGAGGAAGTTCTAAAAACACACCCAAAAATTAAAGAGGTAGGTGTTATAGGAATAAAGGACATCAAGGTCGGAGAAAATGTGAAGGCATTGATTGTCCTAGAGTCCGATGCTAGAGGAAAAATATCTGAAGAGGATATCATTGAATATTGTAGAAACAAGCTGACTCATTACAAAATTCCAAGGATCGTAGAATTTGTTGGTGAAATCCCGAAAACGGATATTGGAAAAGTCTCACGCAGAGAGTTGAGGGAAGAAGAGAACTAATAAAATGACGATGCCGTTTCTGGAAGTAAAAGAGGTAACGAAAAGTTTCGGAGGCCGGACTGCTGTCAATCGAGTAAGTTTTCAGATCGGCAGGGAGGAGATGGTGGGTTTAATTGGACCTAATGGCGCGGGCAAAACTACCCTTCTTCGCATGATCACGAGTATATTGAAACCTAGTTCAGGACATATATACTTCAAAGGAAAAAATATCACCGGCTGCCCCATTCCCGAGATAATCAATCAAGGTATTGCTAGTACATTTCAAGTCGTAAAACCTTTTAGACATCTACCAGTCATTTCGAATGTGATGGTATCCTGCCTTTCTCCAAGATCAAAAAGAAAGGGGGAATGGGTGAAAAAAACAGAAATCCGGGCGCGTGACGCACTTGAGTTTTGCGGTATAGCTGACTTGGCCCTTGAACCTGCTTCAATTTTATCTTATGGTGATTTAAAACGTTTGGAGTTGGCTAGAGCAATAGCTACTGAACCTGAACTTATCCTGCTCGACGAACCGTTTGGAGGTTTAAATCCGGCAGAAACAGCACTAATTTCCAGATCTCTTAAGAGGCTACGGAAGGGGGGGCGATTTGGCAGATTACATAGCGAGGGTCCAGCCATGCTAATTGTTGAGCACAAGCTGGCTGATTTAATGAAGATCCTAGACAGGGTTATAGTAATCAATTTTGGCGAAATAATAGCCACTGGCACTCCCGAGGAGATCGTTTCGAACAAAAAGGTTATAGAAGCATATATCGGAAGGGGGGCAAATAAACTTGTATCTAGAAGTAAGGAATTTGACCCTGCTGTATGACCGGGCGATGGTATTGAACGACGTAGGATTGAGGGTCGATCGAGGGGAACTGGTAAGCCTCGTCGGGCCGAACGGTGCCGGTAAGACTTCCCTACTTCGTGCTGTCTCTGGGTTGGTAAGGTGGGAAATTCAGACAGTAAAGGGGACGACATTAGATAAAATTTCATTGAATGGGAGCGTATCATTCGATGGTGAAGAAATGACTAAATTACGCGCCCATCAGATAGCGAAAAGGGGCCTGATCCTCTGTCCAGAGAGAGGAAAACCTTTTAGGGAATTAACGGTTTTTGAGAATTTAAGAGTTGGGGCTTTTCTATGTAAAGATAAGAAGTTGTTTCAGAGTACTCTTGAGACAGTATATGATTTGTTTCCTATTTTAAAGGCAAGAATAGATCAGATTTCAGGTTCTCTATCCGGTGGTGAACAAACCATGCTTTCTATTGGTAGAGCTCTCATGTCAATGGCCAAACTATTATTAATAGATGAGCCATCAACCGGGCTAGGTCCAATGATAAAAGAGGATCTTTTTGAACGTATAAATAAAGTGCATGGGCTAGGTATCACTGTTCTATTGGTTGAGCAAGACGTGGGTTTCGCTTTTGAATTGGCCACCAGAAACTATGTAATGTCCCGCGGGCAGATTATCGCAGAAGGGACAACATCGGAGTTACTAGAAGACGAACTTATTAAAAGGACCTACCTGGGTTTGTAGACATAGGCCTATGTTTCAGAAATTATATTTAGCTACACTTTAAGGAGTGTAAATCAAAGCAAGAAGGATGAAAGTTATAGAGGGTTTTCAGCATAGGTGTAGAGAGACATTTATTTTAAGTCAGGATAGTAGCCGTCTGTATCCAGAAAACAATAGCTCATCATCAGGAGGTAAACCGTGGAAAGCAAAACTCTTATTTACGAGAAAATCGGAAATGTGGCATCAATAACCCTGAACAGGCCCGAAAAAAGAAATGCCTTACGAGGAATCGAGCTCACTGAGTGGGTATCAATATTAAATGATGCCAGAGATGATGATGATATTAGAGCTTTAATCGTTACTGGGAATGGTAGTAGTTTCTGCTCTGGCGCTGACTTTTCTTACGAAACGCAGACAGAGTCCATGCAGGGATTTCCGCTACCCCTCACCAAGCATATGAGATATTGGGAGAAGAACGCGCATAGCTTGATTAGAGCAGTGGACAAATTTGAAAAGCCTTATATCTGCGCCTTAAATGGTACTGCAACCGGATGGGGAATGGACCTGGCAAGCATGTGTGATATAAGGATTGCTTCTGACAAAGCCAGAGTTGCAATGACATATGTCAATATGGGGCTGGCCCCTGGAGGGGCGGGAGCCTATTATATGCCCAAAATTCTTGGTCTTCCCAAGACCTTGGAGCTTATATGGACTGGAAGATGGATGGACGCCGATGAAATGCTAATGACAGGATATGTAACAAAAGTTATCCCCGAAGAGAGCTTGATGGAGGAAACACTGAAATTTGCCAGGCAGCTTGCGGAAGGTCCACCCATTGCCCACCAGTTTTCCAAAAAACTGGTTTACAGCTCTTACGACTTGGATCTGGACCGGCACCTTGAACTGACCGCTCTTTTAAAACTTATCAACTGGACCACGAACGATGTAGGTGAAGGCATAAACGCCTTTCTACAGAAGCGAAAACCTCAGTTTACTGGTACTTAAAAGCCCTTATAGGCTTTATCTATTTCTAAAGACGTAATAAGTATGTCCAGCAGTTGATTCGGAAAAGTTTGAAATAGGTCTACTTAATAGGGTAGGTGCATATTACCAGTTAATGGATAAAGCTAATTAAATAACTTTGTACAAATTGGAGAGAAAGACCACTGGCCATCAGGAGGTCTAAGCATATCCGGTAAAGTAGATTCCAGTGCTTTCTTTTTAAAAATCCTTTAGAGGGCCCTAGGTTTTTTTGAAAAAGGAAGCCCCAATTTACTGGGGAGTAAAAACATTTTTGGTTCTTCTCCAATTTAGTTGAATAAAGCCTGGTAAATTTTCAGT
>CAZVGY010000053.1:0-24944 GCA_964627015.1 uncultured Desulfobacteraceae bacterium | reverse complement strand
AACCCCCGACCCACTGATTACAAATCAGTTGCTCTGCCATCTGAGCTACGCTGGCCTTCAAGCTGGAAAAATGTAAATAGTAAAAATAATTTTTTCCGCCTAGGATTACAATCTTAACTATCATAGAATAGCGGGGATTAAAAGCCCAAAAAATCATTTTTTCTTTCAAAAACGCCGTTTTTTATTCAATTAGGTCATTTTTCGCGATCATATTCTCCAATCTTAAAAATTGAAACATTTTCCTATTGTTTTGGAAGCATAGAAGGAGGCCCTTAAAGTGTCAACACCTATTTTACTGAATCCCCTGCTCAAATAAATGCTTGAACCCATATAGTCTTTATGGTAACAAAGAAAAAAAAGTATAACCATATCATACAAATCCCGTTAGCTTGAGGAGGAGGAGGAAAAATGACAGCTTTAGCTGGAGGACTAGCAGCACTGGTGCTTGGAATTATTGGAATAATAGGTTGGTGGGAGGAATTTATAGAGCTTGCCATGGGAGCGTTACCTGCAATGTTTATACTTGGAGGCGCGCTGGCCGCTTACCTTGGCTTTGAAGAGCTAAAGGACAAAAAAACAGTAGAAAGTTTTGAAGAAAATACCGATGATCTCAAAGGAGAAGTGGAAAGTCTAAGGGAAGAAATTAAGGAACTGAAGCAGGAGAAAGCTGAAAGAGAAGGCTCCGCTAGCGGCGAATAGAATAATTTAAGCCATTGTGTAAGGCAGACATCTCTATTGCCTTACACAATGGCGCTAGTTTCTAGGTACCCACAATCTCTAGTTCATTAAAAAAGTAGCTGATTTCAATCGCCGCATTTTCAGGGGAGTCAGAACCATGAACCACATTTTTTTCTATGTCGGTCGCAAACTCCCGCCTGATAGTCCCCTCTTCGGCCAGTTCATAATTAGTAGCACCCATCAATTTCCTGTACCTTTCAATAACGCCCTCTCCTTCCAGAACCATAACCACGCAGGGACCGGATGACATAAAATCAGTTACACTTTCATAAAACGGTTTGCCTTCGTGAACTTTATAAAACCCCTTTGCCTGTTCCTTATTCATCTTTATCATCTTGGCCGCTGCTATATTTAAACCTTCCTCTTCCAGACGCTTTATGACTGCACCAATCAAATTTCTGGATACCCCATCCGGCTTGATAATAGATAAAGTCCTGTCTTTCATTTGATAATTCTTCCTCCTGAAATTTATTCATTGACCATGGCTGTTTGGAATTGTTATAGAGCACCTAATAAAAATTCAAGCAAACACAATAGTCAAGAGGTTTATTTAATAAAAAAAAGAAAGACAGGAAAGGACACAAAAGGATGGATAAAACAAAAAACCCAAATACTCCTCATCAAAAATTAAGACTGGAGGCAGATCATTTGTTCCAGTTTAAGTGTATGCCAGGCATCTCCTGTTACACGAATTGCTGCAGGGATGTTACCATAGCCCTCACCCCCTATGACGTATTAAGGCTGAAAAAAGCCTTAAAAATCCCCTCAGACGTATTCCTGGACAAATACACGATAACCCTTTCAAAAAAAGACCGGCTTATACCCATGTTGATATTAAAAATGAATGAACAGGATAAGAAGTGTCCTTTTGTGTCCGAGAAGGGTTGCGTGGTTTATGAAGATCGCCCGTGGCCTTGCAGGATGTACCCTCTGAATGTTAACGATGATGGCACTTACAGCATAATAGCGGATTCTTCCCTATGCAAAGGTCTTTCAGAAGACAACAAATGGCAAATTTCTCAATGGCTGATAGACCAGGGAATCCCTGTATATGATGACATGATAGAACTTTTCTCTGAGGTCACGAGTCCTCTACGCGCCCAGGATCTCGATATCGATAATCCACAAATTTTCCAGATGGTCTTCATGTCATTGTACAATCTGGATAAATTCAGGGATTTTGTATTTAAGAGTACCTTTCTCGAGAGATTTGAAGTTGAAAATGAGATTATCGAAAAGATAAAAACAAATGATTTGGAATTACTCAAATTTGCATTTGACTGGATAAAGTTTGGTATTCTAGGTAAAAAACTTTTTCAAGTCAAAGAGGACGCTTTGCCCAAAAAAGCGGTAAAATGAGGGAGTCAGGAATGCACACTTAAAATTAGGCATGCACCTTATTTTTAGCCAAAGAGAAAACAGAGCAGGATGTTGAGTCTGTTTTCTCTTTTATTTAGCTGTTTTTTACTCAAAGTCTTTTCGGAGCACTAAATATCATGGAACATTGCCCTGAAGAAAGCGTTTTTAGCCCCCTTGGACAAGAAGGGTTCAACTTCCGGTGCCACAAGGATATAGCTTGTTTTAATAAATGTTGTTCAAAACTGCGGTTGATTCTCACCCCCTATGATGTTCTTCGTCTAAAAAACCGGCTGGGAATCTCCTCTGAGAAATTTCTGGAAAAATATACAGAAACAGTTGTAGATGGACAGAACCGTTTCCCCAACGTCAGACTCAAAATGATAAACAACGAAAAACAGTCGTGTCCTTTTGTTACCCCGGAAGGATGTGCTGTTTATGAGGATAGGCCAGGGGCCTGTCGCCTTTATCCACTCGGGCGTGCCTCAACAGCAGCCGGCGGCACAGCCAGGGAAACTTTTTTCGTTGTAAAGGAATCTCATTGCCTGGGCTTCAATGAAAATAAAACATGGCAACTGGAGGAATGGATCGCCCACGAAGGCGTTGATGAGTATAACTTGATGAACGATGAATGGCTAAAAATATTAACCTCCTCAAAGAGACTCGGAACGGAACAGCTAACAAGAAAACTTCAGGTTTTTTTTATGGTTTCTTACAATCTTGACCGATTCAGAAAATTTCTTTTTGAGAGTTCCTTTTTCAGCCTATTTGAAGTCTCTTCTGGTCTTAAACATCAATTAGCCCGTGATGATACCGCTCTGATGCAATTCGGGTTCAAGTGGCTCAGGTTCAGTCTTTTCGGCGAAAAAACAATAAAAACTAAAGCGCTTAAGCACTCAGGCCTCTCCTGAAATTATCAATCCTTTTTGGAACGGGGTCCGATATATCCGGGGAGTTCGCATATAAGGGCCTCCAACTCCGGGCTGTGCTCGCTCAAAAACCTCAGAATCTTGTCTGATTTTGATTTGAGAGTCAGCCTGTCTTGCCTTGTGATTTCCTCGCCCTTTATAAGCATTTCATTTTTATACAGGTAAAAAATGATAGTGTCGTCAGCATCAAGTTGCACATCGAATTTTTCAGCGAGATAACCCAGCCAGTATGCGAATTCATGCGGGTGCTCCAGGTGCTCCACAGGAATTCCCAGATCAAAGGCAAGAGCCTTTGATGATCCGGGCATCAATTTCGAACCTCCAAGATAATCAATGACATGTGCGAACTGGTGAACCAAAGTGCTGTCCTGTATCTTGGGAGATATAGCAAGATAAAGATTATTCGGATCGCTTTTTCGGGTCTTTAAGACATTTATTAATAGTCCACCGCTGTCCCCGCTCGAAGGAGGCTTTTGGCCAAGGAACTCCAGGCTGTTATATTTCTTCAAGTCAACACATCTGATGCCCATTTCCGACCCTGTCAAATCCCTTATATCCAGAGAGTCAATCATATCTCTGGACCTGCCATAGCTGACCTCGGGAAGCCCGGTAATCCGTGCTGAAAGTTCCTGGCTGATTTCGCCCCTATTTCCGAAAAAAAGCTCATCTTCCCTTCCCAGGTGGCAGTTCTTGAACTTTTTACCGCTGCCGCAGGGGCATTGATCATTTCTACCTATCTTTAACATTCAATTTACCTTGCAACTTATTAATAAATAAAACAGATCAGTCTTCTATTATCTGATCCTTATGTGCGTCATAAGACCAGCAGGGGAAAGGCCCTTTCTCGCCAGTCTTCGGGTTAAAACGACACCGATAGGAGGCTTTTACGTTCTGGGTTCTCATCATATAGTCCCAACCACGCACAAAATATGAACATTGGTCATTAAAACAGATCCACTGATACGGTTCACTCCAGGTAGAGTTTGCCGGAGTTCTCCACTTCTTCATTTCTACACCGCAGTATGGACATCTCGGTGTTTGCTGTTCGCTCATATCTCTCCTCACACGACAGTTTCTTGCTCTTTTTGGTTATACACATAAAAAAGAGAACCAAACCCCAGGGATCTCAGCAAGAGGTTTGGTCCGAATAATTGGATATTTCCGCACAGACTTAACCCATAGCGGCTTTTAAAATTCCTTCAGGTGGAATAATATTGTAATTGAGGGCTGCATCCTTTTTCAAATCCATACCAAAGGCAGCAGCCATCAATTGAGTCAAATATACTATGGGAATGTCAAAATTAGTACCATACTCTCTGTTTATCCTGCTCTGATAAACCTCGAGATTCATAGCACACATTGGACAGACAGTAGAAACAATCTGGGCGCCATGGCTAATCGCATCCTCTAATATATCCTTAACCAGCTCCATGCAATAATCCATCTCCGGCAGAAAAATACCGGATCCGCAACAGCGAATCTTGTGTGGAAAGGGTACGGCCTCCGCACCCAGGGCTTCAAGCAGTCGATCCTGCACCACGGGCTTCTCTACGCTGTCATATTCGCCATAAGGTCGAACAGACTGGCAACCGACATATCCAGCGACTTTCAAACCGTTTAGAGGTTTGGTCACTCTTTTCCTGATCGCCTCTATCCCTATATCATTGTAAAGGACATCCTGTATATGACGAACCTTTATAGTCCCCTTATAATTAAGGCCGCCCTCTGCAAGTATTAGATTAACCTGTTTTCTTAGCGCTTCATCCTCTTGGATCTCATGATTCACCTTAATCATCTGGATGTAGCATGAGCTGCAGGGAGCCACGATGTCGTAACTGGCCTTTGCCTCAGCAAGGGCAAGATTGCGAGCATTCAATACCTTTATAGCCAAATCATTGGCGCCTGCATAAGAGACACTGGCTCCACAACAGTTCCAGTCCTCGATTTCATAGAACTCCATCCCTAAAGCTTCACAGGCAGGTCTCAGAGAAACAAGAAAATTGGCACCGCTTCCTTCCAAGCTGCATCCCCAATAAAGAAAATATTTCACACGGCACCTCCTTTTCCAATCTTTTCGGCCATGTCGAGCATCTTTCTAAGACTCTTTATACCCTTGATTTTTCTCTCAGGTAAAAGCTTCATCCTTCCGTGGAGGACCATGCTGATGCCCACATCCGCCATTTCAAGGCTGTGCTGGATTCCCGACACAAATCCGTTAGAAAAAAAATAACGTCGGGAAAGGTCCTTTTCATCTATACGTCCAAGCCTGTATATCTGATTAAAAAACTCGCTTCCGAAAGTCGCGGTATCCTTCCTTGGCAAGTATCCCTGTTTAATTGCGTAATGAGCCAACCCATGCATCACATCAATAACCGGGATCCCTCTCGGGCACCTCACCTTACAACTATAGCAGGACGTGCAAAGCATGATAGCATTACACCCCAAGACTTCTTCCCTTTTACCGGCACGGATCAAAGAGAAAATTTTTCGAGGTGAAAAATCCATGTGGAGGCTTAGCGGACATGACGCAGCGCATACCCCGCACTGCATGCACATCTTGATTTCCTCTCCGAAATCCACATTATCGAAAACTTCCTGTGCAAAGGAGGTGTTATAGTACGAGCTTTTTTCCATATGTTACCTCTTCTTGCATACAAATCTGTGACACAATATAACCAGAATAATCAGACCATAGAAATCGCGATAATATCCCTTACCAGCCCTTGTAAGGATTTGGCCCGACAGATTCTATGGTCTCCATGAATTCGTCGATGATCTTAGGAATCTTATAATAATCCGTTATACCAACCTCAACGAACTTTACACGCTCAGATTCCAGGGCCAAACGGTCTAGAGTCTCGGATACTTTGCTCAATCTGGTACTTGCCAATTCACTTCCCTTTATAAAGTGGCACTGATAATCATCACCATGTTTACAGCCAAATAGAATTATACCATCTATTCCCCTGGAAAGTGTGTCCGCTATCCACACAAGATTGAGGGATCCCAGGCAACGCACCGGTATAAAGCGAACATATGGACTCCATGTCATTCTCTTTATGCCAGCCATATCCAATGCTGGATACGCGTCATTCTCACAAATTAGAGCAAGTACCCTTGGCTTTTCCTCGTCCTCTTCAGGCACGTTGATCGCCTTAATCATATTTCCGATCATGCCCACAGAATAATTCTTAAACGAAATGATCCTTTCAGGGCATGCGCCCATACATACACCACATCTACGACAGCGGGTGATATTCGGCAGTGGGTTAGCTTCTTCATCTTCGTTTATGGCACCGAAAGGGCACTCCTCGGTACATCGTTTACACTGAGTGCACCTCTGCATATTGAATTCCGGGAAGGAGAGATCTCCAGACCGCGGATGAACCGCCTTGCCGACTGCCGTAGCTTCGGCACACTGAATAGCCTTCATGGCCGCCCCTGCCGCATCATCGATGACATTGGCGGTCTCCATGGGTCTTCGGACGCACCCTGCGGCATAGATGCCTGTACGCCTCGTCTCGTAAGGGAAACATATAAAATGCGAATCCGGGAAACCGTACCGTAGAGTAGGCAGCTCAGGACCCTGACGATATTGCAGATTAAGTGCGGTGTTTGCGAAAAAACCTGAGTCGGGAAGGACTTCGACCATCCCTTCCTCGTCGGCACCCGCCGTATTAGCAGGGGCCTTTATGCGGGGAGTTATTTCAGGCCTTGAGGCAGGCACCATACCTACTGCAAGAACTACCATGTCAAGGTCTTCAATCTTCACTTTCTCGCCCAGCAATTCATCATCAGCTTCAACAAAAATCTTGCCTCCGTCTTCACCCACATTAGTGACGGCTCCTCGAATGAATATATTTCCGTCAGTCTGGGCCTTTCTATAAAAGTCCTCTGCCTGGGCCACGGTACGCATATCCTTATATAGTATGTAATTTACTGCTTCCGGATTCTGCTCTTTTATGTAAGTAGCCTGCTTCAGAGATACAAGGCAGCATACCGAAGAACAGTAGGGTAAATGCTCAGGATCCCGGGACCCTGCACATTGTATAAACAGGACATTTTTGACCTCAGCACCGTCTGAAGGCCTTGTGATCTTTCCTGCTGCCGCCATTTTTTCCATTTCAATGTTGGTGACGACATCCTTTATCTTCCCGTATCCCAAGTGTCCGAGCTTGTTAGCATCATAGGGCACCCAGCCTGTAGCCTGCACCACAGCGCCTACCTTTGCACTGGTTTGGTCTCCGTTAGATTTGATATCCACAGAGAATATCCCAGGGCCACCGCTGATCTTTTCTACGGTGGCTGAGGTATATACCTTGATTTTTTCCTCCTCCTCCACCGCTTTAATCAGATCTTCAACTCCTGTCTCAGATAGTTCTTTATAGGGAAGGGTAACCCGCTTTTTCATCTTCCCCAGAAAGCCGCCCAGTCGATCTTCCTTTTCAACTATAATGGCGTTATAGCCGGCCTTGGCTGTCTCCATTGCCGCTGTAATACCAGCCAGTCCACCGCCTACAACCAGAATGTCTTTAGAATATTCCTCTTCCGCCTTGAAAGGTTCAGGAAGACGCATGTCCTTTGCCTTGGAACAACCCATTCTCAAGTTGTCTTCAGCCAGCATCTGGGTATCTTCTTCTTTAGGTGATTGGCTCCACGCTATCTGTTCCCTGAAATTTACTCTTTCCACGATATTTTCAGGACCAAAATCAAAAACGTCGTAATTTACCCTTTGTGAACAGGCGGCGATCACAATAGTATTGATCCCTTCTTCCTGTATGTCTTTCTTTATAAGTTCCACACCTTCAGGGCCGCATAAAAAAGGATGGTCCTTGCACACGGGCACACTGAATTCATCCGCAGCTAGTTCTTTGATCGGATCGACATCTACAGCATCTCCAATGCCGCACCCGGTGCATATATATACTGCTGTCTTCTTATCCATCGAGCTACCTCCTCGCTATTGATTGAATGGCCTTGAGGGCTGCCGCTGTGCCATCCTGGACAGATGAAGCTACGTCGGTCGGTCTCCTTACACAGCCAGCGCCGTAAATTCCGGCCTTTTTGGGGTCATTGGTAAAAAAGCCGTATTCATCATAGGAGACATCAGGCGCGTCTTCCATATTCATCTTATTCGGTACCATGCCGGTCGCAAGGACGACCATATCAAAAGTCATCCGGACCTGTTCACCAGTGTTGGTGTTTTCTCCTTCGAGCAAAAGGTCGCCGGTTTCCTCGTCCTCGGTAATGTTGGCGATCTTACTCTTTATGAAAGTAACCTTTTCATCTTCCTTAACCCTGTTATAAAAGTCCTCGAGCCGGTCAAGGGCTCTGATATCTATAAAAAAGATAGTGGCATTGCAATCTGGATACTGCTCTCTAAGATAGGTGGTATGCTTCATGGAAGCAAGGCAGCATATTCCCGAGCAGTATGGAAGGTGATTTTCATCCCTGGACCCTGCGCACTGTATAAAGGCCACGTTTTTGACCTCTTTGCCGTCGGACGGGCGCAGTATCTTACCTTTGGTGGGGCCGTTGGGTGAAGCCAGGCGCTCCATCATAATATTGGTGATGACATTTTTATATTCACCGAAACCGTAATATTCTACTGCAGAGGCGTCGTAAGGTTCCCAGCCTGCAGCCCATATAACAGCACCGACCTTAAGGTCAAATATTGTTTCAGTCATATCAAGATCAATAGCACCGTATTCGCAGGCCTCAAGGCATTTCTTTGCGTCATCGGTTCCGACTATGGAGGGATCAATGACATACCTCATAGGAAATGCAAATTCATGAGGTAGGTAAGCCGCCTTTATTTTATCCATTCCAAAATTAAACGGATTTTCTATTTCGGTTTCACAGGCTTCAGAACACTTTCCACAGCAAGTGCACTTCTCATTGACATACCGGGGGGATATCTTAATAGAGACATCATAATCACCTTCCTGTCCAGAGAGCCTGGTAACCTCGGCCATAGTGAAAAAGCGGATCTTTGGGTTAAGTTTCATCCTTCGGAAATTGATCTCCAGGCCACAATTAGGCGGACACAGTTTTGGAAAATATTCATACAGCTGAGCAACCCGGCCACCCAGGTAGGGGTTTTTTTCTATCAACACTACGTCATAACCTGCCTCAGCGGCTTCAAGCGCAGACGTTATCCCGCTCATGCCCCCGCCAACCACTAATATACTCTGGTTTGTCGTTTGTACATCTACCATTGTCTCCTCCAGGGTTGTAAATTTAAGCGTATTATTGAAATTTGCAATGTCCTCTTAATACAAAAAGCGTATTTCGTCAATAACCACATTCTCTGTGTGTAAAGCAAATCTAAGTCGAAAGCGCTCATTGACCAAATACGTCCGGATTTTGCCCAAGCTAGAAAGGCAAGAACTCAATGAAATGCTCCAGACATCAGAGAAGGATGCCTGGAGCATCTTCAGTTGAGATCAAAGGTTAGACACCAGGCATGTTCCAGACATCTTTCTTCATACATTCCCACTCGCCGGTGGCAGGATCCCAGCGGCAGTTGGCGAAACATTTCCAGTTTTGCTCATCCATCTTCGGTTTATCCGAGCGGAAGTAGTAACCTGGCCATCTGGTCTCCTCACGGAACAACACTGTTCTGACATGGGATTCGGCTATCCAGGTTCTCTGAATATTCTCCCAGCATCTCATGAGTTCATGAAGATTTTCTGCGGCCAGTTTTTCTGAGTCTTCCTTCAGATATACAAAGAGTTCGAGCGCCCTCTCAAGAAGCGGCCCGCTGGTTTTGAAGGCTGCGGTTACGCCACCTGCATATTCATCCATGATTTTCTGAAGGCGATGCATGTAACCCATGGGTCTAATGTAGTTCGGGTTTACGTCCGGATCGGTTGTCTCATTCTTGTGGGTATCGAAAATTTCTAGGGGTGCCACAACTCTGGCCTTCAATTCTTCCACCTTGGCCATGTCAACGTTAGGTGTAGCTCCTTTTTCCACAATATATTTTATTGCCGACTTACCGGTAATCCGACCTTCAGCGTGCGAACCCGAGGTAAATTTGTGGCTTGATGCACCAGAACCGTCACCTGCTGCAAAGAGCCCTTCCACCGTGCACATATTAGCATAACCCCATTTATAAGGCGTATCCAAATCTTCTGGACCGCTAACCCAGGCCCCGGAAGCGCCGGAATGGGAACCGATAAAGTAAGGTTCGCAGGCGGCAATCTCGGAATGCTTTTCTTCAGGTTTTACATTCAGCGCGGCCCACAGATGAGCCTGAGATATAGTCATATCCAGGAAGTCTTCCCATGCCTCGGACTCAAGCTCCTTCATCTTTTTCTTAAATGCCTTTGGATCATCCTTATATTCGTCGGCCAGCTTGGCAATGGCTTCATTAGTCTCCATGTAAAGCGGGCCCATCCCGGCATCCACATCAAGCATACCCAGATAATTTCTCAGATTGGCCGGGATCGGTTTGGCCAGTCCATAAGGCGCCCAGTTATTAAGCTCATCCTTACGTACCGCCATGTACTCACCACCCACAGCACTGATCGCCCTAGACTTAAAAAGGAGGAACCATGCCCCAACAGGGCCGTATGCATCTTTAAATCGTACCGGGATAAAACGCACTTCCTGGCATGTCATCTCTGCACCAGCTCTGATTGTAAAATATGCGCTCGATCCACTCTGGAACGGAGGATACCAGGAACGGCCGATACCTTCTCCCACGGACCTGGGCCGGAAAACGTGCACGGCGCCACCCATTGCAACAATCGTGGCCTTTGCCTTGAATACATAGAATTCCTCATCGCGAACGCTGAATCCGACAGCCCCCACACATTTATTTCCATCCAGCAGGGGATCAGTGATAAAGACACGCTCATAAATATCAAAACCTGCCTCTTGCATGGCATTTTTGGCGGCTTCAGCAATGATTATTTTATATGATTCACCGTTGATCATGAGCTGCCAGCGGCCTTCATGAACGTACTTGCCCTCTTCATCGGTCCAGATCTTGAGCCCCCATTTTTCAAAAAGGTGCACAGATGAATCCACATGACGGGCTATGTTGTAAACCAAGTCTTCCCGGGATATACCCATCAGGTCCTGGCGCACGTAACGGACATAGTCTTCAGCAGTATTATCACCGTCTTTAATCCCAACATACTGGTTAATAGCTGAAAGCCCCATGGCACATGCACCGCTTCTGTCCAGCGCCGCCTTGTCAACCATGGTCACCTTCAAACCTTTTTTCTTGGCCCAATAGGCCGCCTCTGTAGCAGCGCCGCACGCTGCAAATCCACCACCAAGGATCAGGAGGTCGGTATCTACTTCTACTGTTTTAAAATTTGCCATATCTTATTTACCTCCTTAGTTTATGATACTGTGGGCACGGCATCGAGCCCCAGTGATTCAGGTTCAGTAGCCAGGGCCTGACTGTTTAAATCATCATGCGTGGCAAATCCGCCCAAGGGATCCGCTGTACCTTCTTCGGTCGTCCTTATGGGGAATTTAAACCTCTTTATGCTGCCGTCGCGGAACTTGATTGTCCACATAATATCCTGGGAACCTCTAAGAGGTGTCGCACTCGCCCCCAGAGGAATAAAATCCGAATAGCCGCGCACATCCATGGCCTGCTGGGGACACACTTTGACGCAGCACTGACATTCCCAGCACATTTCAGGCGCGCGATTGTATGCCTTCATCTTTTCCTTATCCAAAACCATCAAATCATTCGGGCAAATATACTGACAGGCGGTCCTGTCCTGCCCCTTACATCCGTCACATTTTTCTGTAATCACAAAACTTGGCATTATTTCACCTCCTAAGTTAGCAAGTTAAAAGTCTTTATCAGTCTTGCTTGTTGCTCGGAAAATTCCGTAATTTGCACCTCCTTTCTTTCAATTAAACCAAAGAGTTCGGCAGAAACCTCTTCCTCTAAAAAAGAAGCAAATTTCTATTGCTTCTTTACATCGCCGGTAGCGGCCCCGTGTAGCTTCACCTCTACCTTTTCGTCTAGGTTCTGGTAATATTCCTGAAGAATTTTAACTACATCAGGCCGTGAAAATTCTTCTGGAAGCTGTCCACCTTCTGAGAGTGTCTTCCTCACCATGGTACCGGACAGAAGCAGCCTGTCTTCTTTGCCGTGTGGGCAGGTCCTCATTGAGGCCATGCCGCCGCACTTAAAGCAATGGAAAGTCCAGTCAATATTAAGGTTCTCACACTTGAGTGCACCCTTCGGAATCTCATCGAATATCTTCTGGGCGTCAAACGGACCGTAATAATCTCCGACTCCCGCATGGTCACGCCCGATGATCATGTGGCTGCATCCATAGTTCTGGCGAAAAGTGGCATGCAAGAGTGCTTCTCTCGGCCCCGCATACCTCATTTCCATCGGATAACCGCCCTGTACCACAGTATCCTTCACAAACCAGTTTTCCACCAGGGTCCCAATAGCTCGAACCCTGACATCGGCCGGGATATCGCCAGCTTTCAGTTTTCCTACCAGCTGATGGATATATACGCCATCCATCACTTCAACCGCGATCTTTGCCAGGTATTCATGAGAGCGGTGCATCGGATTTCGAAGCTGAAGAGCAGCGACCTTTTTCCATCCCTTTTCTTCAAAAATCTTCCTGGACTCCGCAGGCCTGTGATACAGGCCTTTAAACTCTTCCGGATAAAAGCTCTCACTTATTACCTTTACGGGACCTGCCAGATTGTACTTGCCCTGCTGCATCACTTTGGCTACGCCGGGATGCTCCAAATCCGTTGTGGTAAAAACGGCCTTGCATTCGTATTCCTTATCAATATTGTATTTTTCAGATACCTGCATTGTGGCTATTGTTGTGCCGGTGTCACTGTCCACCAGAGCCAGTTCATCACCCTCTTTCACATCCTCGTCATCTGTAGACAGAGTGATTGGAATAGGCCAGAAAGTTCCATCCGCCATCTGAAATTTATCGCAAACGCCTTTCCAGTCGGCCTTTGTCATAAACCCAGTCAGCGGGGTAAACGCTCCGATCCCCATCATGATGAGGTCAGATGCCTCTCTGGATGTGATCTTGATCTGCTTGAGCGACTTTGCCTTCTCCGTCTCGGACTGGAGTTGGGCACCCGCAAGTAGCAGTGGAATAAGCCTTTCCTCTTTTCCATGAGGTACAATAAGGTCTGACATAAGACATCCTCCTTTTTTAAACGCTTGATTTTCGGCCCGGCAAAATCGACGAATCCGGCCTCATATGTTGTTGTGTGGCGACTACCTTGTGCTTTTTGTAACAAGCTAGTTCTTATATCCGATTCATCAATGGTGTCAAGTAAAAACGCAACATTATCGTTAAGATTTTTCAGGAAAAAAACGTATATGTTAGGACCAAATTTTTCCTGCAATCAAAATGCTTCTATCCTGTTCAATTATTGAGAAAAAACAAAAACTTCCGAATATTTATATGATATCATATTTTTTTGTTTCATATTTCGACTATGAGCTGGAAATGATTTCCGATCACTATTCTCCATTTAAGTTGATTTTAATTTCATATTTATCAATTTAACTTGATAAACCCTGTGGCATTCGGCAAGACATTCCAAGTAAAAAAAACAAAAAACAGCTTCTCGACCATTTTTTTACACTTTCCTATTTTTTTTAAGGGATCTTTGGTTGACCCGAAAATGCACCAAAGTATATATTATTTAGCATATTGAAGCTTTTTTTATGTGAAAACCCGCTGAACAAGCCAGAAATACCATCATGTTCTGGACCTGAAGACTATGGACCTAGCATGAATTTTATCCTTTTGGGATCAGGGACCGCTATTCCCCTCAGCTATAGATCATCGCCCGCACTGGCATTGAATATTGACGGCCATCTTATCCTGCTCGATATGGGGCCCGGAACACTCCGACAACTGGCAAGAGCCGGTGTAGACCATACAGGAATAGAAAAAGTATTCCTCACCCATTTTCACCCTGATCACACCGCCGATATAGCGCATTTCCTGTTCGTAACAAAAAACCCATCTATAATAGGCAGAAGGGCCCCTTTCTCAATAAACGCAGCTCATGGCCTGAATATTTTCATTGCTCGCCTCCAGGCAACTTATGGGGAGTGGCTAACACTCCCTTCCGGCCTCATGAATCTGGAAGAATTTGCCACAGAGAAAATTACTACCCATGACTATTCAGGATTTAGAGTCATTTCCGGGCCAACTGAGCATACCGATACTAGCCTGGCATACAGGGTTGAAGACAGGTTCGGAAAAAGCATAGTCTATTCAGGAGATACCGGTTACTGTGACACACTGATAGAACTGGCAAGAGGTGCGGACTTGCTGATTCTTGAGGCCTCTTTTCCTGATGGATACAGAGTAGAGGGGCACCTCACTCCTTCAGAAGCAGGGCGCATTGCAACCCTGGCGGGTGTTAATCTTCTGGTTCTTACTCATTTTTATCCGGAATGCCTCAGATCTGAAATCACCTCCCAGTGTCGCCGAAATTACAAAGGAGAACTCGTGCTGGGCAGTGATCTTCTGGAGATCCAGGTATAATCCTCTTTTCGTTTCTCCCAGGTTGAGCCTCCTTCATTATTCCTATAATGTAACCTTTCGATATTTTTATATATATATTGCTATGATAAATTGCTCAAGGAATATGTAGATGACAGGAGACCTTTCTACCAGCGATCAGAACTCAATCTGTGACCAGGATATTATATTTCGGGAGCTGGAAGCATGGCCGGACAATCACTAAAAACCTTAGCCGAAAGACTGAAGATCTGCATTCCATCAACCTATAACCTGGCAATGAACAGCCAGATATCAAATGCCTCAAGACCGGTCAGCATTTCCTTTCAATCACATATCTGCTCAGCTCTAAAAGACTCTGTTTGGACGGAGATTCAGGGAACGGCTTTAAACAAACTGCGGCCTCGGAAATATAGGACTCCGCTTCATTCCATATTTTTTCCAGGACTCCTTTATCTTTTACAAGATCTATCAGGTCACGGTAATCTGCTTCAGTGGGTTCCCGGTCCTTAAACAGTTTTTCCAGCCGCTCCTTTTCATGAGGTCCTTCCATAGAGAGATAATATATAAGAGGCAGGGTGATTTTTCCCTCTCTTATATCCTTACCCACGGGTTTTCCAAAAACCTCTTCTGAAGAAGTATAATCCAGCACGTCGTCCACGAGCTGAAACGCTATACCCATATTCAAGCCGAAATCCGCAAGCTGCCGCGTTAAACGGTCTTCCGCATTCGACACTATGGCTCCACAGGCACAGGCTGCGGAGATGAGAACAGCGGTTTTTCCAGTAATAATCTCCATATATTCATCTCTGGTGGTATTCCAGTCATCCGTGTGGATCAGCTCCATTATCTGGCCTTCAGCCATTTTTGTAGCCACATCGGCAAGCATTCGCAGAAAAGCCAGGTTATCTGAGCTTACAGCGATAGAAAGGGCCCTGGAAGATAGAAAATCACCTTCCAGCACTGCCGCGTGGTTGCCCCACAGATAATTGGCCGAGGGCTTTTTCCGCCTGATATCGGCGTTGTCTAAAACATCATCATGGAGGAGAGAAGCAGAATGAACAATCTCGAATATAGTAGAGAGACGATAAATATTTTCACTATAGTAATCACACAGGTTGCAAGAAAGCACAAATAAAAGGGGGCGTAGCCGCTTTCCTTGACCCAGAAGGGTATGAATGCCAATCTTCTCAATGAGTGGCACGCGCGAAGCAAGAGCCCTGTCGAGCTCTTGGTTGATCTTGACAAAATGATTTTGGTATCGCTTTAGAATCTCAGCGTCCAGATCCATTATCAGGATTACTTCTCCTCACTAAAAAGCCGTTCTTGACTCTTTCTGAATTTTGTGTAAATTCTGACAAGGGTAAAGATCGAAAAAATGAAACTCTTTATCTGTCTGGCTTCCCTTAAAGAACTTTCAGTCTAAGAATAAACAACAGAAGTTGTCAAAGAAAATTTACCCTATGATTTCTCCGATCAAATCATAGGGGTAGGCCTCACTAATTAACACGTTCATTATTTCTCCGGTTATTCCGGTTCCCTTGTTGATCAGGACCTGACCATCCACTTCCGGTGCCATGTTCACCGTCCTTCCCTTTAACAAGAGATCCGTCTCCGGGCTCGGACCCTCGATCAGTACAGGCACCGTTGTACCTACCAATTTCAAATTGATATTTTCTGATATGGTCGACTGGAGACGCATTATCTCATCTCGTCTTGACTCAGCCTCTGCTCGCTCCACCTCAGGTCCTATCCTCGCAGCCCTGGTCCCCTTCTCAGGGCTGAACACAAAAACACCCAAATGGTCAAACCGCACCCATTTGATAAAATCCAGAAGTTCTTCAAACATTTCCCTGGTCTCACCCGGAAAACCAGTTATAAAGCTTGACCGGAGACTGATTTTTCGTTTTGTGGATCTTATCCTTTTAATAATATTCAAAGGTGACTCACCCTCAGAATCTCTTCGCATGGCCTTAAGAATACCCTTGTTTACATGTTGCAATGGTAAATCCAGATAGGGACAAATAGCCTCCTCTGAATCAATAAGTCCCAGTAAACGATCAGAAATCCCCGAGGGATGGGAATACATTAAACGAATCCATATAATATCTTTTATCCGTGCCAATCCTTCAAGCAGGTCAATAAGGCTGGTCCCGTCTTCAAAATCTTTACCATACATGGTTGTATCCTGGGCAATCAGATTGATTTCTTTTACACCCTTTACGGCCATTTCTTCAGCTTCAGCCATAAGTGAATCCAGTCGTCTGCTCCGAAAAGGACCCCTCAGGCTTGGAATCATACAATAAGAGCATCTGTGGGAACATCCCTCAGCAACCCTAAGGTAAGAGCTGTAAAAAGGAGTTGTCTGGATCCTGGGAATTGAGTGGTCCGCTACAAAAGTAGGCCTGGAGATATAAAATCCGCCATAATTTGAATCATCTTCGACCATTTTCACTATTCGAAGGATCTCACCTGTGCCAAGCCATCCATCCACTTCCGGGATCTCCTTTTGCAGTTTGTATCCATAACGCTGGACAAAGCATCCTGTAACCACTACCCTTTCCACCTTTCCTCTGCTCTTTAGGTCAACCGCTTCCAGAATCGTATCAATAGCCTCTTCAACAGCCGGCCTGATGAATCCGCAAGTATTAATAACGATTGTTTGAGCCTTTTCAACGCCTGATACAACTTCAAAACCTCTTGACTTAAGAAGGCCGAGCATATGTTCGCTATCCACCAGATTTTTAGCGCAACCAAGGCTTATCAGGAAAATTCTTTTGCTCATGTTCGGACCTATGCGACAAAATATTCTTATTCCCATCAATAAAATTAAAAATTATGATAGCTTTCACCTAATTTTATCTGAGGCTCCAACGGTCCCATTCTTTGAAAAGCATTCGGGTGTCCAGACGATTAACCATGTCGGAAAAGATCTCCTCAATTGCGTCATCCACCTGACTTCGACCAACAAACTTGAAACGCTCTGACTGCCCGATTATTGTCTGACTGGCAACCTTTTTTTCTTTTTTTCTCAATTGGGCCTCGTATTCCATTTTGACCACCCATTTACGATCTACAAGCTGGACAAGGAAGCGTTTGAGCAATATCTGTAGCTCAGGCATATCAGGGGATCTTTGAGGTAAAATCTTCAGCCCCTCGTTCTCCAATCTCCTCTTGATTGCTTCTTTAAACATGGAAACCGGTGAATAGTAACCTATCTTGAAACCGGGCTCTTCGTGCCGGGCAATGCTGAAGGAGATATTTCCAGGGAAATTTTCAAGCTCCTTTTCCGCCTCTTTATCTAAAAAAACTTTAGGATCTCGAAAATCCAGGATCTCCAGAAACGCCTCCCTTCCTCTCAAATCATCTGAAAAGGGCGGAAGACTGTAATTTACCTTCAGCACGGGAATTGAGGAACAGGCAAATATGAATGCTGCAAATAGGATAATTACCCTACAACTACCCGGGACTTGATTTATACTCCTCATTGGTCTACCCTCCCTTCAATATGATTTTGTTGGTGAGGCCATAGTAAACGCCCAAAATCAGTTTTTCCTTTTAACAGGATAAGCGATACAAGCCTAAACTATCCTAACGGTTATATATGTCAAGCAAAAGCAAAAAGGCTTATTTTGACTCTTTGCCTGGTAAAGATATATTCCTTTTCTACTCCGCATGGAAAACAGCGAGGAGAAATTTTGGCAATCAGTTCACGTTTTATTTACCTGGAATGATCAGGTATGGTAGGAAAAAAGGTAAATATCCCGGACTTTCAATCACAGGAGACTGGTGTGACCTTCAATGCGACCACTGCAGGGGACATATACTTGCTTCCATGATAGGTGTGGCTTCCCCCCGCGAGCTGAAATCCTCCGTCCTGAAACTCGCCGAAAGCGGAGTTCACGGCATTTTACTGACAGGGGGCTCCGATCTCAATGGCAGGCTTCCCTGGAACAGGTATTTAGAGGTTATTAAAGAGATAAAGGACAGATGCGGACTTTTTCTCTCTGCACACGTGGGTTTCCCCGATCTGGAATCCTGCTGCCAATTAAAGGAGGCTGGAGTCAGCCAGGCACTCGTAGATGTGATAGGTGATGAGGAAACGGCGGTCAGGGTCTGCCATCTTGGTGGCATCCACAAAGTATCAGAAGCCTTGGACGCAATTACCCAGAGTGGCCTTTCCTTAATTCCACACGTAGTGGCAGGCCTTTACTATGGCAAAATACGAGCTGAATATGAAGCACTGGAATTGGTCAGGCATTACCGGCCGGAAGCCTTAGTCATTGTAGTCCTCACACCTCTTAAGGACACCCCTATGGCCCATGTATCTCCGCCATCACCCCTAGAAATCGGCCGTCTTATTGCAACAGCCAGGCTTTTGATGCCCGATATCCCGATTTCACTGGGCTGCGAGAGACCCAGAAACATTCAGGGACGAATGATGGAGAAGCTTGCTATCCTGGCGGGTGCGACGCGAATGGCCATCTGGTCTTCGGAAACAGTAAATGAGGCCTTGAGGCTGGGCCTGGAGCCGAGGTTCCAGTCTACCTGTTGTTCTCTGCCTTTCAGGGAAGATTTCAGGTTCGCCCGACTTTGATTTTTTCCACCCGCACCTTTATGTATTTGAACAATGGGGTGCCGCCAACATTTTCAGTTGTATTCGGCTTCATAATCCCAGGCGCATTGACTCCTCCGAATTCGGGATAATTTGGGTCTGCCTCAAGCCCTCGTATATGGCCGAAGCCCCCAGCTGAGCCCAAAACCCCCTGCATGATAGACCAAGTAGGATGAGCGGCCATATCCACCCTTCCCCAAGGAGAAATCAAACTCACCTTTTCACCTGCCTGAATCTCCAGTTCCTGAGCGTCCAGAGTATTTATCCATAAAGGATTGCTTCCCTGCATCTTCATAAGCTGGTAATTATTATGTGTTGAGGAATGTTCCTGCTCATACAGTCGGAAATTGCCGAAAATGAACGGATATTCATCGTCGGGTTGAAACTCCCTGTCAGGAACTTTGTAATCAGGCAACGGGTCTATACCCTTTTCCTTAGCGACTGGATTCAAAAAGTTGTATTTTCCCGTAGCGCTCCTGCCTGATGAGCCATATCCATCTGGAGGATTGATTGAACCCCAGTCTCTGTATTTGTAGTATCTTGCCTCATCTGTAATGATAAAACCTTTCTGCCTTAGCTCATCAAAAGACCATGGTGTGCCCGAGAGCTGAGATTTCAGAGCGTCCTCGATATCAGTCCAGGGAAAGTATCTGTCCAAGCCCAGTCTTTCAGCAAGCTCCGTTGTAATTTTCCATATTGGCTTGGATTCATACATGGGTTTAACTACCTCGGCATAGTATGAAATAAAGGCATCATAGAGCCAGTCGGCCTTTATCTGGCTCTGTTCAAGCCAGGTAGCATCCGGAAGCACTACATCGCACAAAAGAGCACTGTTGCTCATATAGGTATCAATCGCAACCTTAAATTCCATCCTATTGATCGCTTCTATCATAGCTTCCTGGTTGCCGCAGGAAAGAACAGGGTCGCCAAAATAGATTATCATTCCCTTAAGCTTTCCCGCCTTTACATCCGACAGAAGGTATGCGGGCGCCCAACCAGACCATATATCGAAGTTGTTCAGTTTAGGAGCTTTGGCCGCCACCGGCTTTTCTTGACCCTCTCCCCACGCAGATTTAAGCTTTCGCTTGAATGGTAAAGACGGTCCACCAGGTGCATCAAACGTTCCGCATAAACCGTTTAACGCCTGCAAAGCTGCGGTCCCATACATACCATTCGGGACTTGAGAAACTCCAGCCCACGAAATTACCCCTTTACATCGGGATTTAGCAAACTCTATGGCTATTCGTTCTAAGGTATCAGCGGGTACGCCGCAGATATTTGCCGCCCATTCAGGCGTACGTGGTTTACCGTCCTCCATGCCCATAACCCTTCTTACAAATTCCTCAAAGCCGTAAGTCCAATCCCTTACGAACTCTCTGTTATATAGTTCATTCTTTATTATCACATAACACATGGCCATGGCAGCGGCAGCATCAGTAGCAGGTCTTATTGGAATCCACTCCGTAGCGGCAGCGGCGGTCTCGGATCTCCTGGGGTCAAATACAACCAGTTTTGCCCCTCTCTTGAGCGCGGTTTTCAAGTGTGCTGTCTTTCTCTGCCCGTATGAACTAGCGAACTCATTCATTCCAAAATGAATTATGTAATCCGCTTCCCTGTAATCTATCCAGGGCCTCTTATCATTGAGATTATGCTCATTAGCCATACGGCAGGAATTGTCGCACATGGGCCTGTGAGTGGTCTTTGGACAGCCAAGGTGGTCAAAAAGGGCCTCATGGATCCAGTTCAGAAAGTCGTTCCCCCTGAAATAGCCTAGCTTGGAGTGCTCGATAGTCTGTATGCCCCGAGCCACCATATTCAAGGCCTCATCCCAGGACGCCTTCCTGAAATGACCTCCTTCCCTGATAAGCGGACTTTTTAACCTGTAAGCTGAATAGAGGTGCTTAGCGGCAGCGCCCCCTTTGGGGCAGAGCCTTCCTCCGCCTTTTGGATCCCCAGGAAGCCCCACGGTCCCCACAAGTATGCCGTCGTTTAATTTGGCTGTCATGCCGCAGAGCGCACCGCACGTATAGCAGTGAGTGGCAACGTTTGTTTCGGGAACAGGTTCAACTGCACCGTTATGAAGGGTAATGAACTGAGGATCAAGCTCCAGAGTTTCAAGTGCCTCTGCCAGACTGGAGAAGTTATCCCTGTTTTTTCCAGGCGAATCAATCTCCACTTTTTCGGATTCAAGCGCTCCAAGGGTGAAAAGGGCCAGCCCTTTGTAAAACTCTGTCCTTGCAGATCTATAAAGCTGATCGCAGAACAGCCCCACCCAGGACGCATATTTGTTTTTAAAAAACTCCGTGTATAGATCTATATCATTTTTTTCAAGCAGGTAACGAAGAAACTCCATATACACTGTGATATGCTCATCTATATCTAGATATTGGCTGGATTTGTGTACACCGGCCTTTCGAAAAAACTTTCTCAGCTCGAAAACCGGTTTTTGCATCACTACGGGTTCCTTGCTCACCTGCACAGACTCGTAAGGAAATACCGGAGTGGAACCAGCATTCAAGAAAAGATCGGCATATTCATAAGCAAGTTCCTTGTAAGCGTTATCAGGATTGTTACTCAACATATATGATGAAATTAATTTAACCCCTCTTTCAAAATCAGCGAAGCCACTCCCATTGCCCAACATATTGAAGGGCTCGAGAAATTCCTTTTTCTGCATAGAAGTTATAAGTTTCAGTGGGATCTCATCACGGTAGACGAAAGACAGAAAGTGGTATCTTACCGCAACCGATTTTATATATGTTGTATCCATAAAACATTCCTCTGAATTACATTGGCAACGATGTCACAGGGTTGAGCCAATATCAATTTCCTAAAGTCTTTCTTTTTCATTAACTAATTACCTAAGGCAAAAAAATATAATCAGATTTTATAAAAAGGCCCTTCGGTCAATTCAAATTATACCATGTTCCTCTCCTTAATTTTTCCTCGACAGTTTAGCAGTGAATCGCATTTGGGGTCAACTATTAGACGGATACCGTTTGGCGTTTTTTTTACAGGGCGTCTGCCGTTACGGTATCTGGCTCTAATTCTTAATGCACGACAAAACTCCAATACTATTGACAAGTCATCTTAACAAGGATATCAAAACTACTGGTTTATGTTTATATTGGTTTTACCCGGCAATAAACAGGGGTTAAATAGGAGGGCGACATGGAAATACCCGAATATGTCACGGTTGAAGAAGTAAAAAGGGTGTGCAGAGAACTGAAAATAACGGACTGGACAAAAAAAAAGACACCCGAAGTGTCCCTTAAAGAGGCAAAAATCATTCTTGCCCTGGTAAACAAAAAGGAAATGGGCATCGATCCAAAAGATTTCTGTGCGGGACTGGAAGTGGAACTTGAACATGGCATGGAGTACAGAGATGCCAACGTTACCAATAACCACCCTCTTCTGACTGGACTTATCGTGCTCGCCCACCTCAAGGAATCTCTCGACTACTATAAGCTTCTGGAGGTGGCAGAGCTTGAAGGAGACCTGCTAAAGGCTGTGGTTCGAGGCCAATCAAAAAAAATAAGGGACTACTATACAAGGCTGGCAAATGCAAGGATTGAACTTAGGAAAAGTGAACTTAGAAGGCTAGAGGGAAAATAAAACTTTTCAAGACAGACGATCAGGCCCTGTGTTAAACCGTAATTGAGTTATAAATGCAGGACTGGCCGGAAATGATTATAGATTGTCATAAGTGCGAACATTATTACGTGACGTGGGATAAAGATTTTCCTCACGGATGCAGGGCCATGGGCTTTAAAAGCAAGCAGATGCCTAGCAGAGAAGTCCGGAAAAGCACACCGGGTATGGATTGCCTCCTTTTCAAAGAAAAAAAACAAAGGCATAAGACACCTGCCGGCTAAATTCCTCTGCAAATAGCATCAATAAAAATATTAAGTTTTACATTTACCCTGCCGATAACATAATCCAAAGGACAGGTAAAAAAACCGGACATTATCATATGAAAGTATTATGAAAAAAATTGTATCTGAAGTACAACACAAACTTAATCCTCTTCATGTATACTGTCGACTTATGGACAGAGGAATAAACAGGCACATTTCGATCCGTTTATGCAGATATTACGAGGTAACCATTTACAGGTGGGTTAAATTCCTCACATGACATAACATTCTCTCACCAAAACCAGCAGATATCAAAAACGCAGTCAAAGGCTTCTCCACTGCAAAAAAATAACTACCGCGTCCTGGCAACTCTAAAGCCCAGGTTATTGAGATTCCTATTCGGCTCGTAACAATAACGAAAGGCGCAACGGCAGTTCTCTACATAATTAGACCAACCACCCCCTCTCAGTACCCGTCTGGAACCAGAGCGGCAATTATGGGGATCGGCTACGGCATCAGACGGATACCTGCTGTAAAAATCTTCGCACCATTCCCATACATTTCCGTGCATATCATATACACCCCAGGCATTGGATTCCCTCTGGGCCACAGGGTGGGTTCTTCTTTCAGAATTTCCACAATACCAGCCGACCCGGTCCAGATTGGGGTCCAGACCGCATTCCATTACCTTTATCCGCCCATTGGTAAAAGCAGTAGTTTTGCCAGCGCGGCATGCATATTCCCACTCCGATTCTGTCGGCAGCCTGTACTTATTAGTACCCTCTCTCTCATTTAATCTCCTTATAAACTCCACACACTCGTTCCAGGTTACGCACTCCACCGGGCAATCATTACTTAAGCCTGAAAAGTGGCATGGATTGTTACCCATTATTTCGTGCCACTGAGCCTGTGTAACCTCCGTTGTCTGAAGGTAAAAGGCTTTTGTTATGGTTACTTCATGCCTCAATTCATCTGCCTCACGTCCCCTCTCACTTATAGGACTGCCCATAGTGAATGTTCCGGCCGGTATCATAACAAACCTCATCCCGATAGAGTTGGTTACACCTTTATACGCCACTCTGAATAAGAGTTCTTCCGTGTCGCCCTCTTTCAGGCTGTTTGAGACTTCAGAGTATTTATTTGCAAGCGCTATCCAGGCAATCTCCTTAATGCCCTGATCTTCTGTAGATAAAATGATCTCATTGTACTTTTCTATATCCTTTTTCAAGGCGGAAACAAATATCGCTTTCTGCTCAGCCTTGTATCTTCTAATTTCCTCTTGACGCGTTCTTTCAGCCTCTTTATGTGCTCTCCTGAGTTCCTGAAGATGTTGTTCTAAGTCCTTTTTGCGGCGCACCATTGAGGCTATAATGTCCAGGCCATCTTTCTCCTTAAGGGTCTTACTTCCGGAGTTAACCGTCATCTGGTCAAAGCTCTCTTTCAATTCAAGCAACTCCGCTTCAATACGCGCGATATCCGCTTTTTCTCGCTTCCTTTCCATGTAATGCTTCGACTCAACAGTTTCTGTTACTCCTGGTTTATTCTTAATAAAGACTTGATCCCCCTGAAAGGATTGTGTCCTTTTTTCCTGCCTTTTCTGTTCAACCGCGCTTTCAGTCCCTGCGGCCATAAAAGAAAAGGAGATAGGTAAAACACTTAGAATACATGCTTTAATAATGACTCTTCCAATCATAGATCTATCAAATCTCAAGACCCGCATCAGAACGCTCAATAAAAAAAGTAATGAATATCCCGATAAATAACCCATTCACTCTTCCAGACTGTTAAAGCCTGGAAGGATTTGTTTTCCTGAAGCACATAAACTAATTAGATTGCCCTCAATAGCCGGTCTGTATTTTTGAGAATAAAATCGCCCTTGCAAAATCAACATGAATATGAAAATATTCAAAACCTATACAGGATACTGGGGCTAAGATTCTTTAAA
>CAZVGY010000052.1:0-25155 GCA_964627015.1 uncultured Desulfobacteraceae bacterium | reverse complement strand
CACCACAGGCCGTGTTTCCAAACTTGCGAAAACGGCCGGTCGGCTTAGGTCCTTGATATAAAAGGGATTGTCCAACCGGACGAGCTTCGGACTTCGTCCGGAGAAAACAGAGAATCTGGGGGCAAACAGAGAATGAAAGGCGGGAAAAGAGGGAGAATCAGGCGGGTGGAGAACGGGTCTGGAAAGATGTGAAACTGGCGCAAACCCTTTGAAAACAAGGGGAAATAGAAAACCCGTCGTCCCGGAGAATGACCCCGGAGAGACGGGTTGTCTTTTTTCAAATGGTGGAGGCGGGGGGAGTCGAACCCCCGTCCGAGAATATTCAGCTCAGGCATCTACATGCTTAGCCCGATAATTTATTTTCACCGCATGGTCCGCTATCGGGCAAGACCGCCATGCAGCTAACCTGTATCAAGTTTCGCGTCACCGTCTCACAGGTTAAGCGGATCAGCTAGCCTGCTAGTCGACGCCCTTATCGGTCACGCAGGCAAAGACCGAAAGGACGCTAGCCTTTTATGCGGCTAGGGCATACGCATAATCGTCTGCGTCTACTTTAAAGCCCATCCGTTTTACGAGCGAATGGAACCTCGGCATGCAACCTAAACCTCAATTACCCCCGTCGAAACCAGGTCGCCCCCTTTTTGATTTATAAAAAATTTTAATCATTTGTTGGCATTTTGTCAATCCCTGTGCCACTTCTTGGCCTCCTCCATGTCCCTTTTCAATTCCTTTTCTTTAAGCGCCTTTCTCTTGTCGTATTTCTTTTTACCTTTTGCCAGGGCGATTTCAACTTTTACGCGCCCTCCTGAAAAATAAACCTTTGTAGGCACCAGAGTAAATCCTTTTTCTTCAGTTTTGCCTATCAGCCGCTTAATTTCCCTTCTGTTCAAAAGGAGTTTTCTGGGCCTGGTGGGATCGAGCGAGACATGGTGTGAATAAGAATAAGGGGTGATATGCATATTATGAAGAAAAACCTCGCCTTTCTTCACCCTGGCATAACTGTCTACGAGGCTTCCTCTACCCTCTCTCAGAGATTTCACTTCCGCGCCCAACAGAACAATGCCCGCCTCTATCCGTTCCTCTATAAAATAATCATGGGCTGCTTTTCTGTTCTGGCATATGATCTTGCTGTTCATACTTATCCCGTCTATAGGAGTTCCCTGGTTTAATTTGGAACCCACGCTGAACTTTCCAACAAAATCCTGTCGAGAAAAACTTTAAAGCTTAATGAGTAAATCAAGACTGGAGAAAACAGCACAAATGCAAAGGACTTTATCTCTAAGCAAGGTAGCCCTTTTCATCCAGTTCAGGCACCAGGCGCCTCATCTGTTCCACGACATAGTCCCTCACCTCTGTGGCCGTGCTCAACCGCATCACGTTCTGAAGATCCTCCCGGATATCCTCCATTGAGATAGCCCTGACAATCTTCTTAATAAGAGGAATGGACCTTGCATTCATGCTGAGTTCATCGATGCCAAGTCCCAGAAGAGTTGTTACACAAAGGGGGTCACCAGCCATCTCACCGCACAGTGAGACTCGAATGTTTGCTTCCCTGGCGGCATTGACCACCTGCTGAATCATCCTGAGAATTGCTGGATGAAAAGGTTGATACAGGTAGGCCACATGCTCATTGATCCTGTCTATGGCAAGGGCATACTGTATAAGATCATTGGTTCCTATACTGAAAAAATCCACATGCCTGGCCAGAACCTCGGCCATTGCCACGGCTGAGGGAATCTCTATCATGATTCCGATCTTCATATCAGGGTCATATCCAATACCATGGCGGTCAAGGTTATCACTGACCTGACGGACGATCTCTTTGGCGTCCAGAACCTCCTGCAACCCCGATATCATGGGGAACATGAGCTCAATCTTACCGAAAGCGCTCGCCTTTAAAATGGCCTTTATCTGCGCTTTAAAAAATTCGGGTTCTCTCAGGCAAAACCGTATAGCCCTCAGGCCCAGAGCAGGATTGATTTCCCTGTTTTCCCCCAGGTCTGAAAAAAATTTGTCACCACCAATGTCCAGGGTCCTTATAGTAACCTCATTAGGATAAATAATCTCGGCAACTTCCTTATAATCCTCAAAGAGCTCCTCCTCATCCGGAAACCCCTTGCTCCTGAGATACAGGAATTCCGTCCTGTAAAGACCTATGCCTTCCCCCCCATAATCCCTGACCGCAGCAACCTCCTCCAAAAATTCTATATTGGCCTTGACAGCCACCTTGTACCCGTCAAGGGTCTCTGCAGGAAGATGGCTCATCCTGGCTATACTAGACTTATATTCTTCCTGCTGCAGCTGTCTTTCCTGATAAAAAATTATGGCATTGTCATCAGGGTTTATAATTACATCTCCTGTGTTTCCATCGACTATCAACAGGTCTCCGTCTTCAACAGTAGACGTGGCTGTCTCCAGGCCCAGCACAGCCGGGATCTCAAGGGCCTGGGCCATAATTGCTGTATGAGAAGTGGGGCCGCCAGCATCGGTTATAAGGCCCATGACTTTGCTTATATTCAGCTCTGCCGTGTCAGCAGGGGATAAGTCATGTGCCACAATAATCACCCTCTGATTTATCTCACCCAGGCTTTCTGTACCCTCTCCGGCGAGATTCCGTAAAATTCTTTCCGTAACGTTCTCTACGTCACTGATGCGGTTCCTGATATATTCATCATCAATCTGTTTAAAAACCTGCTTTATTTCTTCCAGAGTTTTTTTGAGGGCCCATTCCGCATTTATCTTCTCCTTAAGAATCTTCTGGATTGTAGATTCATTTAGCATACTATCATTCAGCATCATCAGGCAGCTGTCAAAAATAAAGGCATGCTCTTTTCCCTTATCGGGAATCCGGTCCTTAAGGGTTATAAATTGATTCTCCGTGATGCGCCGGGCCTCCTTAAATCGAGAAACCTCCCTGGTTATATGGTCATCGTTGATCAGATACTGGTACAGAATTTTCACCCTTGACCTGTCTATAAGGCGGGCCTTGCCGATAATAATACCCGGAGAAACAGCGACGCCCCGTAAAACTTTTTTCTCAGCAGAAAGACCTTCTGTCATCTTTTCTCCCCGAACTTTCCCTCAAACAGATCGCTCAGCTTTTCCATAAAAATTTCCGAATCTTCTCCCACAACCCTGGCATGGATCTCCGTGCCCTTGGGGCAGGAAAGCGTGAGGATTGAAAGTATACTGGAACCATCTACCTCTTGATCATCTTTTTTTAAGAACAGTTTCGATTTGTATTGTGTGCCCAGCTCCACTATCTTGGCGGCTGCACGTGCGTGTAACCCGAGGTTATTCCGGATTTTAATTTTTTTAGACAACTCCATCTATGCTAAACCTCTCGAGATCACTCTTTCTATCAAGACACTCTTTATAGACCTGCCTGTAAGCCACGTCTTCTTCTCTAGAAATGAGATTGGCAATATCCCTGATGCTCAGTCTGTTTTCGGCCAAGAGTTCATCTATTCTATTGCTTATTTCCATACTAAAGGCCGTTGAAGACTGCTTTTCACAAAAACCCTCCACCACAAGAGTAAATTCGCCCCTGACCTTGACTTCGGCCAGATTTGCCAGCAGTTCGCTCACACGGCCCCTGCTCACCTCCTCAAAGGCCTTCGTCATCTCACGAAGCATCACTATCCGTCTATCGCCCAGCGTATCTCTCAGGTCGCTGAGCATTGCCATTACACGGTGAGGAGCCTCATAAAAAACCATCGTTCGGGGTTCAGCGGCCAAATCCTTCAGTTTCTTTTTTCTTCTGCCGGACTTGTTCGGCAGAAAGCCTAAAAACACAAATTCTTCAGCGGGCAGTCCGGAAACTGACAGCGCTGCGATTACAGCCGAAGGTCCTGGAACAGGTGTTACATTTATTCCATATCTTGCCGCCCTGTCTATCAAATAAACTCCGGGATCAGAGATACCTGGTGTCCCGGCGTCTGTCACCAGGGCTATAGCTTTACCTGATTCCAGTTTTTTTACCAGATCAACTGCCTTGCTTTTCCGGTTATGCTGGTGATAACTTGTTAGCCTCGTTTTTATGCCATGATGACGGCAAAGACCCCTCGTATGCTCAGCATTTTCAGCAGCGATCAGGTCTGCTTCTTTCAGGACCCGCAAGGCCCTCAAAGTGATGTCTTCAAGATTTCCTATGGGTGTGGAAACCACATAAAGTGTCCCGAGGCCGGGTCCATCTTTCGTCATCGACATCGAATTCTGGACTTTGAAATTCTTATTACCCAAAACTCTTATTCCGCATCCAGTGTCTTGCCTTGGGGGAGGGAAAGCCTTCCTGTCAATAATCCAGATCGAAGGCGTTCTTTACTACCTCAATTTTTGCTCTATCCCCTTCAAAACTCACGGCCACAACATCAAATCTGGCTTTTGTCTCTATGCACTCATGGGACTTCATGTAGGCCAGTGCAACTCTTGAAAGCTGTCTTTTTTTTCTATCGTCCACCGCTTCTTTTGCCCTGCCCGCGGACTTACTTCCTTTTCGGGTCTTTATCTCTATAAAAACCAGCGTATCGCCGTCCCTGGCTATGAGATCAACTTCTCCCAGAGGGCAGCGATAATTACGAATTATCTTCTTGTATCCAAGATGCTTTATCTTTTTGAATGCCAGGTCCTCACCCAGTTTCCCGAGTGCGAGCCTTTCTTTAGTCAAATCAGAATACCCCTTTAAAGGTCACCCTGTGAAGCGGACATGGCCCATATTTCCTCAAGGCATTAAGGTGATAGGCCGTACCGTACCCCTTATTCCTGTCAAAGCCATACACCGGGTATTTAAGGTGATAGGTCTGCATAATTCTATCACGATACACCTTGGCTAAAACAGATGCCGCTGAAATGGTTCGGCTCAGCTGATCCCCTTTTTTGATGCACTTACCGGGAATCGGCAGAGAGACATTGTTTATGCCATCGACCAGAATAAAATCCGGTTGAGGATCCAACGCCAGAACCGCTCGTTTCATGGCCTCAAGAGCAGCTTTCAGGATATTGAACTTGTCAATATAATTCCTGGAAACAACTCCTATCCCTAATGCCAGGGCCTGGTTTTGGATCAGCGAAAACGCCTCCTCCCTCGCTCTGGGGGTCATTTTTTTTGAATCCGTCACACCATCAAGCTTCGTGTCATGGCGCAAAATCACGGCTGCGGCTACAACAGGCCCCGCCAAAGGTCCCCGGCCAGCCTCATCAACTCCGGCGATCAAACTGTACCCGGCTTCACGGGCCATGCATTCATGGAAATAAGGGTCGCAAGTTAACGAGCTGGCATTCTCGGAAAAGAGGGACAGATTTTTGGGTGGATTGGACAAAAAAACCACAACGCAATTTTTAATTGAATCTTTTTTCTTTTATTCGAGCGGCTTTTCCTCTCAGTTTCCGGAGATAATAAAGCCGGGCCCTTCTCACCTTACCTCTGCTAACAACCTCAATCTTATCAAAAGTCGGCGAGTGGAGAGGGAAAATCTTTTCCACGCCAACTCCGTAAGAGACCTTTCTGACTGTAAAGGTGGCACCGGTGCTGCCTTTCCTCTTTCGAATCACAACTCCTTGAAATACCTGTATCCGTTCCTTTTCTCCCTCTTTTATTCTGGCGTGTACCTTTACAGTGTCACCTGTTCTGAAATCCGGAATGTCGGAACGCATCTGTTCTTTTTCAAGAGCCTCTATAATATTCATTTCTTCCTCCTGGTGTCGTTCGAAGGCCTGCTTCGGCAGGCAGGATCGGTTCCCAAAACCGCTGAATCACCTTACGAAATCGGTACCGACCAACCGATCAATAATAATAGCTGCAGCTGTTCTCACTGAAAGGTGATTATAATTCGTTCTTCCCATGATCGGAGCCAGCACATGGTCCGCCTGGCTTATAAATTCCCTGTCAAGCCCCCATGCCGTTCCAAACAGCAGGACAACGACCCTTTCCTCCTGAATAACCCTTCTTGCTTCTTCATAAGAGATCGCTCGATCTTCCTGCTGAGCCGCATCCGTCGCAATCAACAAAGGGGCCTCGCCCTCTATTTGAATGATGGAGTCAACAGCTTGACTTAGAGATGCCACTATGCAGATGCGTTCGATAGCCTCTCTTCTATCCTGATTATACCCGGCTCCGTAACCCTCGGTCCAGTGCCTTTTTACCCTCTCCGCCAGGGCCTGCTGATCTTCGAGTGGAGTAATCACAAAGAACTTTCCGATATCATAGGTCCTGGTCAACCTGGCCATATCATGAAGGTCCAGAGTTGTTATGGCCGACGCAATTCTCTCACGATTCTTATTGTAAACGGGGTAATGAACAAGCCCTATATAAAGACGCATCAATGATTACCAGGATTGCCGACCTTGCCGGACTTTAATTAAAAAAGATATAGACCCGGTCAAAGAAACTGTTAATCCTTTCGCAGTTCGGCCAAAAGCGTCTCGTCTTCCCGGCTCAACCTGGCCTTCTTCAGAAGGTCCGGTCTTTTCAGCAGGGTCCGCCTCAGCGATTCAGACCGCCGCCACAAACGAATCCTCTCATGGTCTCCGGATAAGAGGACTTCGGGAACCTCCCTCTCTCTAAAAACCTTCGGCCTTGTATACTGAGGATATTCCAGCAATCCATCCTCAAAAGAATCATCAAGATTGGATCTCGCACCTCCCAGCACACCTGGAATAAGACGGCTAACAGAGTCCATCACAACCATCGCCGCCAGTTCGCCGCCACTCAGGATATAATCACCTATGGATATTTCCCTGTCTATACTGGTCAGCCTGACCCTTTCATCCACCCCCTCATAACGCCCGCATACCAGAATAAGCTGATCCCAGCTGGATAATTCCCATGCGAAGGACTGGTCAAATGTCTCACCCTGCGGACTTAAAAGGATTACAAGATTGCGTCCAATCCTGTCAACCGAATCCAGGGCCCTACAGATAGGTTCCGGCTTCATGACCATTCCGTCACCACCACCATATGGCCGGTCATCCGTGGTTCTGTGAGCGCCTTCGGCAAAATCCCGTATATCAACAAATCTGATATCCAACATCCCTCTTTTGAACGCCCGCCCGACTATGCCTTCTCTCAGGTAGACCGAACAGGCATCAGGGAATATGGTAAGGATGTCAAATCTCATTCAAATTCAGCAATCCCTCCATTGCCGAGATGACCATCTTTCCGTTTTCCAGGTCTATTTCTTTCACCACCTCATGTGTAGCAGGGACAAGTACTTCTTTTTTATCCTGCCTGACAACGTATATATCATTGGCGCTCGAAGGTATGATTCGAGAAATACTGCCCAAGTATTCCCCGCTTTCGAGATAGACCTTGAGCCCTAACAGTTCATACCAGAAATATTCATCAGCTTCCCGGGACAGGGCATCCTTGTTGACAAGGATCTCGTCTTCCCGGTATTTTTCAGCTTCTTCTCTGGAGTTTATCTCCTCCAGTTTCATCAAAAAAATATTCTTGTGAGCCTTTACGAAGGCCACTCTGAATTCACGGGTATCCCCCGAATTTGACCGCAGAAAAACACCCTTTACTCCTGAAAAGGAGGTGCCAGACCCTGCATACAACCAGATTCTGAGAAGGCCACTCGTCCCGTGAGGCCTTAATACCTTACCTATAACAAGCGACCTGCCGGGCAAATCCTCGTTCAAGGTTATTCGATGATCTCTAAAACTGATCGCTTGTTGATTTTGGTGGAGGCCGCGCTTAGGATCGTTCTCATAGCCCGAGCGGTTCGGCCCTGTTTGCCTATAACCTTCCCCAGATCTTCCTTGGCAACTTTCAGCTCAATAACAGAGGTTTGTTCCCCCTGTATCTCTGTGACGTCCACTTCTTCCGGCTTATCCACTAGCGCTTTGGCGATGTATGCAATCAAGTCCTTCATCCCGGTCACCTCCGTCTTTGATTTGGCTACGTCACCTTAATTCGCTGTTGCTTGCGGCTTCAGCATTCCTTGCTTTCTCAAAAGAGCCCCGGCAGATTCTGAAACGCGTGCCCCTTTTTCCAGCCAGGAGTTTATTTTGTCCTTATGGAGCTCTACAACCGCAGGATCTCTCATAGGATCATAATAACCCAACATCTCAATGAATTTTCCGTCGCGAGGCGCCTCAGAATCCGCAGCGACCAGTCTGTAAAAAGGTTTCTTCTTCGATCCCATCCTTGCTAATCTAATCCTGACTGCCATTTGACTTTAATCACCCCCTTGTTCAAAATTTGTATTACGGAGACGGATCAATTGGTTGATAAGTTAGTCTAAACTTTCACTTAAATATCTTACTCAACGGCCAGAACGGCCACCCATCGCCAACTATAACATATTCAAACCCTGCAACCACAATCACACTCACCCCGCTACCCGCGAAAAGACGGCAGCCCCAACTGACCCTTTTTTGTGAAGCGTTCCATCATCTTTTTGGTCTGGGCGAAATTCTTTAGAAGACGATTCACATCCTGAACAGTTGTACCACTGCCACGGGCAATCCTTCGTCTCCTGCTACCGTTTATTATTTTGTAATTTCGCCGTTCTTCCCCGGTCATGGAATCTATCACTGCCTCTACTTTGACCAGTTCCTTTTCATCAGGCTTGAGTTGCTTCAATTTTTTGAGCTGCCCCATTCCAGGCAAAAAACCCAATATCTGCTCAAGAGAGCCCAGCTTTTTCATCTGAGCCAGCTGAGCTTTAAAATCCTCTAAATCGAACTCGCTCTTTCTCAGCCTTTTTTCAAGACGCTTGGCCTCCTTTTCATCAAATTGACTCTGGGCCTTTTCAATAAGCGAGAGCACATCCCCCATGCCCAGAATCTGAGAGGCCATTCTATCCGGGTAAAAAGGTTCCAGAGCGTCTATAGCCTCTCCCACACCTACAAATTTTATAGGCCTGTCTGTCACCGCCTTTATTGACAGTGCAGCTCCGCCCCTGGCATCGCCCTCCATTTTAGAGAGTATGACACCGGTGATTCCGAGACTTTGATCAAAGGCCTTTGCAACATTCACAGCGTCCTGGCCGGTCATGGAATCCGCCACCAGGAGAATTTCATTGGGATTGATTCTGTCCTTTATCCTGACCAGCTCCTCCATAAGGACTTCGTCAATGTGTAAACGGCCGGCCGTGTCAATAACCAACACGTCTGCACCTGCTTTACCTGCTTTTCCCAGGGCGTCCAGGCAGGTATCCTCAGGTTTGCGGCTCAGATCCGTAGGGTGGACGGGCATATCAATGCTCTCACCCAGTTTCCGTAACTGATCAATGGCAGCCGGCCTGTATATATCCGCAGGAACAAGATAAGGGCGCCGCCCCTGTTTCTTCAAATGCTGAGCAATCTTTGCGGCCGTCGTAGTCTTGCCTGAGCCCTGAAGGCCTACAAGCATCAGAGAATGCGGGGTTCTCCCCACTAACTGCAGCGTCTCTCTAGCTCCGCCCATCAAACGGGTCAATTCATCATTGACTATTCTTATGAGCTGTTGGCCTGGGGTCAGACTGTCAAGGACCTCCTGACCAATGGCACGCTGGCGGATCTCTTCCACCAGGTTTTTTACCACTTTATAATTGACATCCGCCTCCAGAAGGGCTAAACGCACTTCCTTGAGGGCATCCTTTATGTTGGTCTCGCTTAGCCTGCCCCTACCGGTTACCTTCTTGAATACGCCGTCCAGTTTTTCAGTAAGATTTTCAAACATTGAGAAACTCTGTATTTACAAAAGTCTTTAATTTAATTCAAATTTAATGTCATTGTCAACAAAAATCTATAGAAGTGATACTCTCTCTGTTCCTTGCATTTGTTGACTTTTTTTATCATATTTTTATCGCACTTACATCAAAATAATCAGATACACCTTTAAACCTCGAGGAGCAAAAAACCACCAGTCTCGATTTTGAGGTTGCCAAGCAAAAAAACAGTATTTAGTATTCTAAGCGTTCCGGCTGTGCTTTTATAAAGCCTGAGTCATGTCCAGAGTGAAGATGTCATAGCCGGGCCTCAAGACAAAATCCTCGCAAAGGTTTATATATAAACGGGCAGCCTTGCAGGAAAGCGGTTACAGAACATGAGAAAAAAACCAGGCCTCCAGAAAAGGTGGTCATAAATCCTCAAAATAAAGGCACCTCACAATTTGACACAGAAAATCCACAAAGAGGAAGCAATAATCAGGCCGGTTAGGTCAAAAAGAGACCCTGTTATAGGGCCAGACGCCCTGATGGCTGTGACACTGGGAATGCTTAATTATCTTGTTCATACCTCCAACGCACGTGAGATCCCCTTTACTAATATGAATTCTTACCACCTTTACCAGGCGGATGACTCAAAAACTGTTCCAGTGACTATCTCCGGACCCTTTCTGGGTGCGCCCCACGCAGTAATCGGAATGGAAAAACTTATAGTAATGGGAGCAAAGCGGATTTGGGTGCTCGGATTTTGCGGTTCCCTGCAGCCCGGACTGATCACCGGAGACCTTCTGATACCATTAACTGCGGTCTCTGAAGAGGGGACCTCCGCCCATTACCCGATACCAGGTCGTGGAATAATTTCAGACCCCGGAATGAACCGGCTCCTGGAAGACGCCCTTAAAGAACAGGACCTGCCTTTTTCCAAGGGGCCGGTCTGGACCACAGACGCTCTCTACCGGGAGACAAAAGAAAAGGTCACGGCTTACCGGGACATGGGAATACTTGCCGTAGAGATGGAGTTATCTGCATTAATGACCCTCGCGATATTCCGCTCGGTTAAAATGGCAGGGCTGCTTGCTGTCTCTGATGAATTATATGATATGGTGTGGCGCCCCGGGTTCTCAAGTCCCCTTCTGAGGAAAAATTCACGTGCTGCATGCAGGGTTATGCTTAACCTAGCTCGCACTTTATCTAAAAAGGAAAGTGATATTTCAGAGTAACAGTTAAGCGTTGAACAGCCAGTCTAAAAAGCGGTCAGAAGTGTATATAATATGGCCGGCCATACTTTTAAGGCGATGATCTTGAACACTTCAGGTTTATTTTTATTTTACCGGAGAGGAACCGGTAAAAACCCCTTCAACAGAATCAGCGAATGAATGAACAGGACATCAACATGGAAACAGAGATCAAGGAAATACATGAACTGAGAAAAAAAATACGTTACCATAATCATCGTTACTACGTTCTGGACGACATAGAAATCTCGGATGCGGAATACGATTCTCTCTTTCAGCGTTTGCTCGAACTGGAAAGACGTCACCCCCACCTGGTTACTCCAGACTCTCCGACCCAGCGGGTAGGAGCCAAACCCAGGACCGCCTTTTCTGAGGTCAGACATAACCTGCCCATGCTGAGCCTGGAAAATGCCCTTACTGACCAGCAGATTCTTGACTTTGACTCCAGAATCAGAAACTTTCTGGGCGATGAATCTGCGTTCGACTATACTGTGGAACCTAAAATTGACGGTCTGGCGGTTGAAATTGTTTTTGAGAAGGGACGTCTGAAAGTTGCTTCTACCAGGGGAGACGGCAACGTGGGAGAAGATGTCACTCCCAACATAAAAACCATACTCACGATACCACTTACCCTTACCCAGAGAAACAAAAGTAGGCCTATACCCGAACTGCTCGAAGTAAGAGGCGAAGTATATATAGAGACCGCCGCATTTAATGAACTGAACAGAAAGAGGATTGAAAAGAACATCCCCGCCTTTGCCAATCCAAGGAACGCGGCTGCCGGGTCACTCAGGCAGCTCGATTTCAGGGAAACCCTCAGGCGACCCCTGGATTTTTTTTGTTATGGAATTGGAGAACTCAGGGGTCCGGAGCCTGCCACTCAGTATGAACTTATGACCGCCCTGAACGAATGGGGTCTCAGGGTAAACCTCCCCCATATTAAAGTATGTAAAGATATTGGAGAGGTAATTCATGCCTGCCATACTTTTGAGGAAACCAGAGACCAGTTTCACTATGAAATCGACGGGGCTGTAATAAAAGTGAACCAGAGAGATACCCAGAAAAGGCTGGGCCAAAAATCGAGAAGCCCCAGGTGGGCCCTGGCATATAAATTCAAGCCCATACAGAAAACCACAAAGATTACAAAAATCGACGTACAGGTCGGACGAACCGGGGCATTGACTCCGGTGGCGTACCTGGAACCCGTAGAGATAGGAGGCGTGCTGGTAAGAAGGGCCACGCTTCACAATCAGGATGAAATCAACAAAAAAGATATTAGGGAACAGGATACCGTACTGGTTCAACGAGCCGGTGACGTCATACCGGAGGTGGTAAAAGTCATCGGATCAAAAAGAACAGGCCAGGAGAAAAAATTTGTCATGCCAGACCACTGCCCCGCCTGCGGGCAACCAGTAGAAAAAAAAGAGGGCGAGGTAGTGATAAGATGTACCAACCCTAACTGCCCAGCCCAGGCATGGGGCGCCTTGAAGCATTTTGTTTCAAAAGGAGCAATGGACATAGATGGATTGGGGGAAAAGACGCTCCACCAGATGATAGAAAAGGCCCTGATCGCTAATGAAGCTGATATCTATGACCTTAAATTTGAAGACCTGATCAAGCTGGACAAAATAGAAAAAAAGGCAGCGGAAAACCTTATTGCGGCTATCCAGAAAAGCAAACAGACCACTCTTGCCAGGTTTATTTTCGCCCTTGGAATAAGACATATCGGAGAACATGCTGCGCGCATACTGGCTGAACACTTCGGAGATATTGAGCTTCTGGGCGAAGCCTCTTTAGAGGAGCTGCTTTCCGTGGAAGGGGTGGGGCCTCAGATGGCTGAGAGCATCATTTCGTACTTTTCCGATGAATCCAACAAGAAACATATAAAGCGGCTCCTGGCAGCAGGCATTGTTCTGGAAAAGGCTCGGCCCAGCCATACAACGACCGTAACAGGAAAATCCTTTGTCCTGACTGGAGCACTCCGGTCGATGAAGAGATCCGAGGCCAAGGAGCTTATTATAAGAAGTGGAGGAAGACTGGTCTCTTCAGTGAGCGGCAGTACTGACTACCTCGTGGTGGGTGAATCACCCGGCTCCAAACTCAGAGAGGCTGAAACCCTCGGGGTGAAGATCCTTGAAGAAAACGAATTTTTAGAACTATTAGGGAAAGAACAGGGAGCAGGAGGCCCTAATGGGTAATATCAGGGTGCGACTTATCATCAAAGGACGCGTGCAGGGTGTATGGTTCAGGGATTCTACACGGAGAAAGGCCCGTTCGCTGGGAGTTGCGGGGTGGGTCAGAAACCGCTCAGATGGATCTGTCGAAGTTCTTGCGGAAGGGCCGGAAGGCCCTGTAAAGGCTCTGGTTTCCTGGTGCCATAACGGCCCGCCGTATTCCGAGGTCTCGCAGGTGAATGAGTCACGAGAGGAATGGTCAGGTGAGTTCAAATCCTTTGATATTACTTATTAAAATGGTTTTCTGTTTTTAAGCGCCTGACCGAAAATCAAAAAAATAATTCTTTACAAGGGGTAAGTACAACAATTATAGATTGTTTTGCCGGTCTTCTTTATTGGAAGCCCCTGGGCGGTCGAAGAGAATCTTCTGCTAAATCATGCTATTTAAGAAAGGTATGCTATGCGCAAAAATAATATTTCAGGCTTATTTTCGCTGATCCTGTTTATTGTCCTGATTTCGATTTCGGGCTGTGGCACTACCGGAGCCTTGATTGAAAAGGTAAACCCCAAAAATATATATACCAGTATAAGAGAGCCAAAACCGGAGCTCAAAAAAAAGGTCATGATAGTTCCCTTCCTGGATTACGCCAGAATGGGATCAGAAGAGAAAAATGAAATAACAACCGATTTTGTGGCACGTCTTACAGAATCCCCTTATATTCTGGTTTACAATGCACCGGAGGAAGTCTCTCCTCCACAGGGAACCAGCTCACCTAAGCTCGGAATCTTTATAAACCCCGGACTTATTAAAATCGCCCGGGATTCGGGTATGAACGCTCTTGTCACCGGGGTCCTAAACTCCATAAATATATCATCCGAGAGGAAAGGTATATGGCCCTTTCGCAAATCTGTTAAGGCCTTTGAGCTGTCTCTTGTTGTCAACGTGATAGAAACCACCGGCGGGACGATATTGTTAACCAATCTCGAAATGGAGAAGATAACGATCCCCCTGGACGAAGCAGAATTTCAGGAAGAAAAGGAAATTATAACCCATGTCCTTGTCAAGGCCCTTCCCTCTATGCTTAAACGCCAGGCCGAAACCGTCACCAGGGCCCTTCTGACCAAAACCTGGACCGGAAAGATACTCGCGGTTACAAACGATGCTATAAAAATCAATGCAGGAGAAGAAGTAGGTCTAAAACCTGGCCACAGGTTTGAAGTGTTTGGACTGGGTAAGCCAATCAAGTCTAAAAGTGGCCTTCCATACAGACTTCTTGGGGAAAAGGTGGGCGAAATTGAAGCAAGCACGGTCATGGAAGACTTTTCCATGGCCAAGCCCCTGGCCGAGGGAAATTTTCACCCCGGGCAGGTAATCAGGTTTATCCGTTAACCGAGCATTTCCCTGGCCCGGGCCATGGCACTTGAAGTGATACTCCGACCACCCAAAAGGCGGGCAATTTCCAGAACCCTGCCTTCAGGGTCCAGGCCTGCAATTGTTGCCTGAGTTCGACCGTCGGATACCTGCTTTTTAACCAGAAAATGCGTTTTCCCCTGGCTGGCGATCTGGGGGAGATGGGTTATACAAACCACCTGCCCGTAACCTGAAAGCGCCAGGAGCTTCTCTCCCACCACCTCTGCAGTGGCGCCACTGATACCGGAATCCACCTCATCAAAGATAATAGTCTCCACAGATCCGGCACGAGCCAGAATAGTCTTAACCGCCAGCATCACCCTTGAAAGTTCGCCCCCTGAAGCAATTTTTGCAAGGGGCCTCAATTCCTCTCCTACGTTGGGGGAAATCATAAATTCCAACCGGTCAATACCATCCGCTCCTATGGCTTCAACGTTCCCCTCGCCGGAGCTTTCCAACTTTTCAGCAGAGGAATAAAAATTTACCTGAAATCTTGTATCCTGCATATGGAGCTGCTTCAGTTCATTTTCCACAGCCTTTGTAAATTTTCCGGCTGTCTGTTTCCTCCTGTTCGACAGAGATTCGGCCCTGGTTGTCATGGCGGCCTCCAGGGCATTTCTTTCTTTTGCCATTTGAGCCAGCTTCTCTTCTTTGTGCTCCAGATCAGATACCGTATATGCCAGATTGTCTCTAAATTTAATAACGTCCTCCAGCGTAGGGCCGTACTTCCTCTTGAGCATATTCAGAAGTTCAAGCCTTTCAGTCAAATCTTCCAATTTAACAGGATCCATTTCTATTGAATCGCGAAAGTCCCTTAGAGAGAAGGCCGCATCTTCCAGCTTTACCTCTATGTCAGCAAGAGAATCCCTGATGGCCGATAAGCCGGGATCCGCAGCAGCCCCCTTTTCCAGGCGTCGAGCGTGTCGTGATATCGTGGCCAGGACCGAACCATCAATCTCGTATAGCTCCTGATACCCTTCAGAAACAATCGTCAGAAGCTCTTCGGCATTCTGAAGACGTCTTTTTTCGTTAATGAGGGTCTCCTCTTCGTTCGGGCTCACTTCCGCCCTGTCGATCTCCTGCATCTGGAAGCGTGTCAGCTCTTCCCGCTCTCTGACCTGCCTTATTTCATTTTCTAAGGCATTTATCTCTCTTTTCAGGTTCTGGTATTGTCCAAAGGTCTCTGAAAGCGTCTGGCGCTCGTCTGAAAGCCCCCCGAATTCGTCAAGCACATAAAGATGATTCTCAGGATTTAATAACAGCTGATGCTCATGCTGTCCCGAGATGCTGATCAACAAAACCCCCAACCGCGAAAGCATCTGCAGGGTGGCTATTGAACCGTTTATTAATATTCTGTTCCTTCCTTCCCTGTACAGGGTTCTTTTGATAAGCAGCTCCCCGTCAAAAGGAAACCCAAGTTCGGTCAGTGTCTCTTTTAGGAACCTGTTGTCGGGTAAGCTAAAAAGAGCCTCCACCCTGGCTTCGTTGCATCCGCTTCTGATAAGATCGGAAGATGCTCTGGCCCCGAGAATAAGGTTCACAGCATTTATGATGATAGATTTTCCGGCCCCTGTTTCCCCTGAAAGGATATTGAGTCCTGGGCCCAGGGTGATATCGAGATGTCTTATAATGGCAAAATTAGAAATGCTCAGTTGAACAAGCATCTTTTACTCGCTCTTTAAACCTTCTTCCTTTTCCCAGGTTACTCTCAGCACTTCCTCATAAGTGGTCTCGCCCCTGACCAGTTTTTTCACGGCATTCTCCCGTAAGGAAACCATCCCCTCTTTTAGAGCCCGGGCTCGAATTTCTTCAAGATCCGCTTCGGCGCGGGTGAGCTTCTTGACCTCATCCGTAAAAGGAAGCACCTCAAAAATTCCGCTTCTTCCAAGATAACCGGTACCCCTGCATTTGATACAGCCCTCTCCCCTGTACAGTGTTATCTTTCCCTTTTGATGGATGTCCAGGCCCATTTCGGTCAACTCGGAGACATTCATCTCAAAGGAAGCCTTGCAGTAGGGACATATCTTTCTCACCAGTCTCTGAGCCAGAACACCTATGAGTGTGGCCTGAACAAGAAAGGAAGGAATACCCAGGTCCAAAAGTCTTGTGACAGCAGAGGGAGCATCATTGGTGTGCAGGGTGGAGAGCACCAGGTGACCTGTCAACGCAGCCTGAATTGCATTCTGGGCAGTTTCAAGGTCCCTCATCTCGCCAATCATTATTATATCCGGGTCCTGCCGAAGAATATTCCTCAAAATCGAACCGAATGTTACCCCCAGCACCGGCTGAACAGCTATCTGATTGAAATCCTCATGAATCATTTCTATGGGATCCTCAACAGTAGTAATGTTGATCTCCGGTGTGGAAAGGGCACGAAGCGTTGAATACAGAGTGGTGGACTTTCCGCTCCCGGTAGGCCCGCAGACCAGGACAATTCCATGGGGCATTCTGATAAACTTCTTATAGCGGATAAAATCCGCTGATGTGAAGCCAAGCTGATCTATATCCTGGAAGAGAATATCAGGATCCATGATCCTCATGACTACTTTCTCACCAAAGCCTACCGGCACCGTGGAAACACGGATCTCGGCCTCCACACCACCCCGGTCGGTCTTTATTCGTCCATCCTGAGGCCGCCTCTTTTCAGCCATGTCCAGACGTGAAAGATTCTTTATACGGCTCATGATGGCAGAGTGGACGTTCTTGGGGAGCTCATAGACCGTGTGCAAGACACCGTCTATCCTCAAGCGTACGATACTGACATTTCTCTTGGGCTCTATATGAATATCGCTGGCTCTCTGGTCAAAGGCATAATTCAGCAGGTGGTTTACGGCGTTTACAATGTGCTGGTCATCAGAAGGGAGCTCGTCAGCTTCTCTAAGCCTGACATATTGCTCAAGATTGCCCAGATCAACGGCTGGACCGGCAAACTGATGCTGGGCCGCCGCAATTGAACGCTTGAACCCGAAAAATTCTCCTATGAGCTTGGTGATATCCGATTTGGGGCTGACAACCGGCTCGACCTTCATGTGGCTTACGCGTGCAATATCCTCCAGGACCACTACATTAAAAGGGTCGGCCATGGCCACGGTAAGGAGTTTATCCCTGGCCCCGATTGGAAGAACGAGATGTTTCCTTGCAAAGGTGTGAGGTATCGTTCCGGTAACCAGGTCAAGGTCAAGTTTCAGGGGGTCGATCTTCTTATAAGGGATTCCCCATTCGCCTGCCAGGGTCTGATAGATCACCTCTTCATCCAGGGGCTTCTGTGAATCATCGGCCCTGGAGAAATTAAAGGCGACTATGATGTCAATAATGCTTATTGGAGTCTGCGCCCAGGCCTTGCCGGATGAAGCCTCCTGCTTCAGTGCCCGCAGCCTTTCCAGCTTTTTCTGAACTGTACCTTTCTTCCTCAGTATCTCTTTTCCCTGTTCTTCGGAGATGAGACCTTTCTTAAAAAGAATCCGGCATACATTCTCAGGAGAAAAGGCGTTTTCAGTATTATTTTTTGCCATCCTGAATTACCATCTTTTAAAAAAGTTTTTGGGATAACAGTCCCTTACAAAACCGAAACTCCCTTACAGTGTTAAACACATAAAATTATCCTATCATCTTAAAAAGGACAATTAAAGTCTTTTTAACAATGTTTTCGAGAAGGCAAATACATTGTAACCAGGAGAGAGGAGGCAAGTAATAAGTATAGCTCCGAGTTCAATTACTGGCTGATTTGAGATAGGCGAAGGCGGAATGTGCCTCTTGTGTCGTGGTTTGTCGCGTTAAAGTTCGGCCCGCGAAAAAGGTCAGGGTTTTGGACCAAATCAGGCTGCTTAAAACCCTCCCGGCCGCCAGCCAGGACCGGGAGCACGAAAATAATCATCAACAAAACCGACACTCCAGACACCTTTGTACTATTTTATTAGCCACATTGAAATAATAGAACCATCAGAGCCCTTAAGAAAACCTACCACGCTCCCGGCACGAAACAATGCGCTGGAAGCATTGGACCTAGAGGGAATATGGTATGCGGCGTATGGAGATAACCTCATAAGGCAGTCATCTATCACCACCTCATTTTCATTTATATCAATCCTGTCGATTTGGCCCCATCCATCAAACCCGTCAGGATAATGCGCCGGCAGGATAAGTTCCGGTTTTACAAGATCTCTTGAATAAATTATTCCTGAGGGCAAGAAAATACCCGCTAAAAAAAAGCCTAGTGCCACCAAAATCAAACCGCATGGCATAACTCTGTTAGCTATATTTCTTTTTCCATTCATATCGAGGATTCCTCCCGCGGTATTAATCAAATTCCATCCAATAACTCATACCCAGAGTGACGGATCTTTCCATGACCGTTGCAATTGTTCCCCTTGAAGAACTGAAGTATTTCATCTCCCTCTTTCCGGGCATCCGCAATATGGCGGGAGGAAGAAGCCTTCCCGGGACCTGCATGCCAGTGGGAGCAACCCAAATCGGGTTGTCTTCGGTTCCTATATTTATGAGATCCTTATCATCTATGATGCCGTCATCATTTATATCAAACTGGGGCACTTTTAACCTCCCTCCGGTGCAGGCGTCCATCTCCATCACGATGGAGTCGCCTCCGGAACCGCAAGGGGTCTGTTCCGGCGTATAAGCGATTGCGATTACCTTTCCTTCCCGTATAATAACATCACTGACCACGCGTTCCCCGCTGATGGGAAGATCAAAATACCATCCTACATTGACCGTGCACTCGTCCTCTTCATCAATAGATCCATCACTGTCATTGTCTTCAGAGTCATCGCATCCATCGGAACCCGGGTTAGAAAACTGGTTTGCGTCCCCGTCATCCAGGGTATCCCAGTTGGGCTCATAATCCGTCAGGACCCTCAGTTTCACGCCTCCTACAGTCCAAAAATTGGGATCGGCCTCTGCCGAAGGCACAATCGTCTGCTGCAACAGGGCCCATCTGAAATTTTCCCCTGAAGGTCCACTGGACGGCTGGTTGGAAAGCTCGGGATCACTCCCCCTCTCAAAAGATCCCACAAATTCGTCGTTATCGTCAGGGCTGTATGTCTTGGTGACTTTATTAAATACACTGTCACCGTAGTCCCATATCCCGTAAATGGTCTGGGTGCTGGTATCCTGAAAATCGCTGTCTCCCAGATACTTGCCCGTACCGAATATAACCATAAAGCCTTCTTCCTCGCAATGGAACATCACGTCCGGCCTTGTGGTTATAGGCTGCGGGTTGCCGCCAGGGCCTTTGGCCTGGAACAGCGGCTCAGGGGTAGTACCGGACTTGTATGCAACTTCCCAGTTGTTGTAATTGCTGCTGGTCAGATCAAACTTCCATATGTTCCCGTGCAGGTCCCCGGCATACACGTAATCCACTTTCTGATCAAAATTATGATCAATCGCTATAGGAGTTGAAAGACCGTTACAGTCACCTACCCCGGTATCTATCTTCTTGATAATATTCCCTGTTAAGGGATTCATGATTATAAGCACGGCATTCCCGTTCATACTGTTATAGCCGTTACCTATTATCATAACCCATTCCGCATTCGTTGTATCATTGCTCTGAACAATGGAGGGCTTGCTGTATGAAAACCCAAGGTCGTCGCTCTCGTCAGTCGGGGTGGAAGCCCTCGGATACTCCCACAAGACCTTGCCAGCCAGAGCGGTTTCCGTGGTTATGGAAGCTGGATCCGTTATGTCAAGGGCATAATACCCTCTTCCTCCTTTTCCCAGGCCGCCCACCAGTACTACAGTGGGCCCCACTTCACGCGCAACAGGCGTAAGGTCCACGAAAAACTTATGAGAATAATCCGGATCAGCGAGATGATATAGATTCTCAAAAACCAGGTTGGGCACGTAGGCAAACAGCTCGCTGCCGTCCTCCGCGTCAAAGGCGTGCAGCATCCCGTCATTGCCCCCTGTATAAAGAACACCCCGTTCCATCTCGACGGTATCCCCAAATTCATCGGTGCCTGTATAGGTATAGATCTGGTGCATAGGTGAGGAGTGGATGATATCCCCCAGCTTCTGAATCCGGCTTCTGAAATCGCCTCCGTTCTTTTGCTCATTGGAGGCATCGCCCCTCAAGAAGTTGAGCATGTTCCTCGCGACAGTATCATCCGCTGCCCAATCAGGGTCAAGCAGGGCCTTCTGTGCATCAGGAATATCGTCAAACCTGAAGGGTGTTCCTGCCGAGCCGTCATAAGTAGCAATCACACGGCCGGTATTCCAGTTCTGTTTCTCCAGTTCATCCGCGGCAGTCCAGGTATAGTTCGGCAGGACCTCACCTGTGGTAGCATCAACAGAGTACGCCTTCACATCCCCTGTCCAGCCGTCGCTGCTGTAACTGGCCTGGAACATACGGATATCCGCCCCCAGTTTTTCATAGAGTTCGTCACCGTTGACCGATACCGAAGAGGCCGAACCTATCCTAGCTTCTATACTCATCATTATGGACAGAAGCGCGTTTATTAATTCATCCGGGTTGGAGGCACTCAGAAATTGTCCCCGCCCATTAATACCCGCGTGCCACATATCGTCGATTTTATACTGGTCGGCGTATGCCGGGTTAGGCCATGTAGGGTAAATCCCGTTGTCAAGGTCGTAGTCATCAGGGTCCAGGCTCCCGGTAACCCCGAAGGAAACCGTGTAGGTCACCATATGCTGCTTGGAATTGTCATCCCTTGAGTTTGTTGGCACCAGGTTGTTGAGGCTTGAAGAAAGATCCTCCTCATAATACTTCATGGCAACGTCGGCCAGGGTGTCTGAGTAATTGTCTTCATAGGGAGCACCGTGATTGTAGTCCACGTTGCCCACGCTCACACTGCCGCTGTAATACCCGTCGGTCATCACGATGGCGAAATTCTGCTGACACTCACCTCCATCGGCCGCAATCGCTATGGGAGAAGAGCCAAGTCCTCCGGTCTGACCGTCATCCTGGTGAAAATACTGCCCTACATCCTTAAGCCCACTTCTCAGTGGGGTACCCTGTGCGCTGAGCACAAGATCATAAAGGTTTCTAAGCAGGGTATCTGTTTGATCTTCTCCTTCCACCCTCACCTTGAGAACAGGCTGCCGCAGATTATGGTTAATGGTATTAATCCCGATCTGCACCCCCTGCATCCTGTCTATGATTCTCGACACAGCCGCGGTTGCGGTAAGCTCCCTCCTTCTGTAAAAGGAATACCAGTTCGCGAAGTTCTGTCGCTCCTCAACATAAGTCCTGCTTGTCTGAACATCCGAGGGAGGGGTAATGCTCTGCCACACTTCATCCTGATCCACCACGCCGTCATCATCCTTGTCGTTTACCACATAATAATTTATTTTATCTTCATCGCCGTTAATTATTACAAGATAAGGCCTTCCCTCCTGTGTTGACCATACGTAATAATGGGACCTGTTTATTTTTATGGTAATTGAGCCGGAATACACGAATTTGACCGCATCAGCGCAGGCCCGGTCGTCATCCGTAGTAAAAGCCGTGGTTCTGACGTGGCTTAGCGTTACATCTCCTGAGCCGGGCGAGAAACTATAAGAACCGAGTGAATTCCAGCTGCCCCCGTCGGAACGCTGGTTTACCGTAATGTCTGTGGAACCTCCGGAGTGGTTTACTGTATAGGTCACAGAATTGGAATGCTGTGCGTTATCCGGCCACATGGCAAATACTTCGTATGTCCCGCTAACCACTATATTCGGAGTCCAGCTCGCACTATAAATACCGTTCGCCTCTGTCCAGCTATAAGTTTCATCGTACGCCTCTCCACTCGTCGCCCAATCCCAGCCCTTGGTAGTGGGTGTAAATCTCACGGCATCCGCGCACACCCCGTCTAAGGTTATATTTCCCACGTTATAATCAATACTGACTTTTCCGGAAGTGCCCTGGCTGAAAAAGAAAGTACCAAGCTCCACCCACTGGCTGCCCTCTGACCTCTGGTCCACATCCACCACAGTATATCCATCCCTGTGGGTTATAGTATAGGGCACCGCTTCATGGTTCTGGTCACTTTTGATCCACCTGGCATAAACCGTGTATTCCCCTTCTGCAGGTATGGTAGGCGTCCAGGTAGCACTGATAGGTCCTGCTGCCGAGGTTCTTTCGTATTCACCGTCCTCGGCGTTCGCGTCACTGATACCAACCCATGATCCTGTAGAGGAAAAATTAGGATCCCCGTTGTCTATAACTATGGCATCAGCATTGAAGCTCTGTGTAAAAGCGCCGTCTTCATTGTCAATAATGATCTCGTCAGTAGACAGGGTGTCATACCTCCCATCAAGGTCAAAATACGGAGTCGAGTGCTTGGGATGAGACCTGGGCTTGTCAATATCCGCGTCTGGAAGCGTGGGCCAGGCCGTATACGTAATATCAGGATTATAATAAATCTTGTTATAACCCGACCACTGTGATTTCCATTTCTTGCGCCCGCCGGATCCGCTCGGCAGCACACCTGAGTAAAGGTTGTCTCCAGGGTTATCAAACACATAGCGGTATCCGCCAAACAGACCGTCGTTTTCATCTGTCATAAACTCCCAGTCCATACTGCCCGAGTCGTCCAGGACGAACATGATATTGCCGGGGGCAGCCCGGAACCTGGCGTCAAGAGGTATCTCTGAAATATCCAGGCACGCGCCCGGAGGAAGCTGAAATGTGGCATGAATGTTATGGGAAGCTGTAACGTTACTAAAGGAGAGCGTTCCAGTCCCATCAGCGTTAGGAGTAAATGTGTAGTCTGCAGTTGTAATTGTGCTGGCCAGATCCTCGGCAGAATAAAGAGTTGCATCTACCTGCAGCCCACCCATGGAATTGCCTTCATCAGGGGTAATGGTAAAGCTCTGGCTGCCCCCGTCATTTACAGTTACGGAACCCTCGGGTGCTATTCCTCCACCACTTCCGGCCGTAGCCGTAAGGCTGTGCTTGCAATCAGCATGAAAAGTATAATTCCCTGTGTCCCAGGAGTAGTAATTCCTTACCCTGATATAATAGGTGCCAGGATCCAGGGTCCTTTCGATAAGGAAATTGTGGTCGTCACCGCTGTCGTCATCAGTGGCTATAGGAATGCTTGCAGGATCAGTGCACGTATCGTAAAGGTAACCATAGGTATCCTCATTTCCTGTTGTGTAGACTGAAAGGACTCCTCCTCCAAACTCTATCTTGAAAAAATCTTCGTTTCCGGCTGGCGAAATAGTACCGGCCGTGGCGCTGCTGCAGGAAACCTCCGTAGCTCCTTCACAGTCGTTTCCGTGATCGTCCGCCTCGAATTCGGTTATGATGTTATAAGTTCCGGTTTTATAATTATAATACTGTCTCACGGCTACATAATATGTGCCAGGGGTCAACTCCTCTTCTATCCTGAAATTCCGATAATACCCTCCATCGTCATTACGGGTGATTTCATTACAGTCGGAATCCAGCAGATACCCGTAGGTGTCCTCATAATCACCTGTATAGGTGGTGTACACCCTGAAGATCCCCCCTGGTGCGGGAATCTCGATCTTGTAATAGTCAAACTCGCCAGCGGGTGAAATATTTCCAGTGTCTGAATCATTCGGGTCCATATTGACAGCGGCTGGATTATTCGCACTCTCAAAGCAGCCAAAGGATTCAAATGTCGCCGTTATGCTCATGTCCGAGGTTACGGTCACATTAATGGTGGTATCATGGCCGGTCGGGCCTCCTGACCATGTGACATGGTGGTTGTAATCAGGGTTTGCCGTAATCGTAATCACAGTCCCCTGGTTTACTTCCTGTGTGCCGTCCTGGTCGGTATCGCCGTTGCCAACGGATGTTACCGTCACTGTATAATCGTTGTTCTCTATGGTTCCGGTCGCGGTCTGGTCCGTGCCGTCAAAATTGGCATCTGCGCTGGTCAACGTGACAGTAAAGGTTTCATTGGGCTCCACCTTGGAATCCGCGGTCGTGGGAACACTAAACGTCTGGGTATCCCCTGCGGATGACCCACCTGCAAAGGCAACGCTGCCTGCTGAGGCCGTGTAATCACTGTCAGCGGTTGTCGCTGTGCCGTCTGAGCTGGAATAAGTGACATCAACCGGCATTGCAATGTCGGTGCTCAGCGTAACCGTGAAAGTCACTGCATTCCCTTCAGCGGCGGATGAATCACTCACCGTAATGCCGAATTGATCATCATTCTGGATTGTGCCTGTACCCGTAGCATCAGTTATAACACCCGGACCCCCCGTCACATTGCTGAGTGTCACATTGAATGTCTCATTCGGCTCCACAGCCGTATCGCCGGATACCGACACATCGAAAGTGGCGCTGGGAGATCCGGCCGGCACTGTAACAGTCCCGCTGGCTGCGGTGTAGTCCGTGCCTGCAGTGGCGCTACCCCCTCCTGTAGCCCACTCCACAGAGACATCAACCTGTCCCACCTGGTCTACGCTTACAGTAAATATAAACGTCGTGTCGCCGGCATCACCCTCATTCTGGCTCACGTCATCTATTGTTATGGAATAGGCATCATCATTGATTATGATACCGGTACCGCTGGCGTCCGTGCCGTCAAAATTGCCGTCCGCACTGGTCACTGTTACTCCAAACGTCTCATCAGGCTCCACCTTCGTATCCCCGGTGGTGGCCACCGTAAAAGTCTGCGTCTGGCCAGCTGCCCCGGCCGGTATCGTTACCACTGTCCCGGCGTGCGCACCATAGTCACTGTCAGCCACCGTGG
>CAZVGY010000051.1:0-25161 GCA_964627015.1 uncultured Desulfobacteraceae bacterium | reverse complement strand
TTAGATCATATGTAATGCCTTAGAAAATGTGCAGCAGTACACTAATTTCTGTGCAATATCATCAGACCAGTCATTATGAAAAACTGAGGGGATGCGAAAAAACCATTTTGGAAAGCTAATGATCGAGTTATAAGAAAATGAAAATTATATGGACGTGATCCTTGTCTTCTGCACAGAAAAGGGTGCATGTACGCACAGGATTCTGTGCATTACTATGAAAGGTTTTTGTGTTAGTCCTTGTACTGCAGAGCTTTTCAATTAAAAAATCAATTTTCCAACCAGCTTTGTGAGCAAAATCCCTTAAGGGCAAAGGATTTACGAAGTTCCCTTCCTCGATCTGTCAAATATACCGAGAAAAAATAGATAATGGCATGGATCTTGCCACATTGTCTGCCATGCCAAGCTGCTTTGAGGGGGACAGAGCTTTGCGGTTATGCGAGGGTTACAGAGCTGACCGCATTAAAGATATAGAATGTTCTGTTTCTGAACGGAGTAGCTTTATTGATGAAAAGGGGGGCTCGTGATAACGGAGGTACATTATGAAGTACTTTAGAAAAGTTTTTGTTTTATCTCTCGCTACCTTGATGCTCGTATCAATTGTTCCTTTATTACAGGCACAGGAGCCGGAGAAGATCAACATAAATCAGGCGTCTGTCGAAGAAATTGCCCAGCTTGATCGTGTAGGGTTGAAATATGCCGAGCGCATAGTAAAGTACCGGGAAGATAATGGGCCGTTCAAGTCACCTGAGGATATCCTTAAAGTGCGAGGTATAGGCCCCAAAACCTTTGAGGCAAACCGAGATCGAATTACAATAGAATAACTTTTTTCAATGCCCCCCTTTTCAATCTAATGCTAATTGGTTACAAATGCAGGCTGGTTCTGTCCGTAAATAAAATTTTTTTCTTCAAAATGTATTTCTCTAGACTTCTGATTTTGTGTGTTTTTCAAAATATCGCCAAACACGCAGAGTACCGTCTTCAAAGGCATCTCTATTATATGGGCCTTTCAGAGTGAAGGTTCTGAGCATAGCAATGTTGTCCTGAAACAAATACCCGGAAACCCCGCTGAACCCCTTACGCCTGGCATAACTTTCAAGACGTTCCTGAAGCATACTGCCTAGACCTTTTCTCTGAAAGTCTTCATGTATTGTATAGGCCACCTCAACCATACCTGCATGATTCCGTTCAGACGCATAACGTCCCACTCCTATGATGCGTTCAAAACCTATCTCTCCTATTGTTGCTACAAAGGCCATACGGCTGCGGTAATCGACATTCACAAGTGTCTGGGCCGTGGTATGGGGCATGGCCCTTACCGACCGGAAGTACCTGCGATATATTGTTTCATCGGAATGCGAATAGAAAAAATCCTGCAGAAGAGGTTCATCGGTGGGCTTGATTGGACGAATTAGAACCTGCGTATTATCTAGGAGTGACACGCTTGATTCTTCTTCCTCTGGATATATATGATGTTCCGTGTGAATAAAAATCTGGTCCGGATATACATAGGAACGTCTTTTGCCTCTTCAAGCAGATTCTTTCTGAATTTGGGGTGGGCGATATTAATAAGGGCCATGGACCTTTCCCGAACTGATTTCCCGTGCAGGTAGGCGATTCCATACTCTGTGACCACATACTGGACATCGCCCCTGGTAGCAACAACTCCAGCTCCTTCCTGAAGATGGTGGCTTATCCTGGAACGCATTCCATTTTTAGTAGTTGAGGGCAGGGTTATTATAGATTTACCATTTAGCGACATGGCGGCACCTCTTATAAAATCCAGTCTGCCACCTATTCCGCTAAAAAAAATGATATCCTTTAGACTCCGAACAGATCTGTCCGCTCAGGTCCACTTCCAGAGCACTGCCTATAGATACCATCCTGTCATTTTTTGCTATAATCATTGGGTTGTAGACATATTCGGCTGGATAAAAGGAAATTTGCGGGTTGTTGTCCACATAGTCATAGATTTTGCGGGTTCCTATGCAGCCGCTACAGACCACTTTTCCAGGATGCAGAGTCTTATTTTCCCCTGTTACTATGCCCTCCTCCATCAGGTCTATAAGAATATCAGAGATCATTTCCGTATGAACGCCCAAGCCTTTTTTATTTTTTAAAAAACTTAGGCAACGATATGGTATCTGGCCGAAACCCACATGGATTGTATCCCCGTCATTAATCAATTTTGACACGTTTTTAGCGATTGCCTCTTCAACCTCGTCCGTCTCAGCGTAACGGAACTCAAGCAGTGGGTCATCGTGCTCTACTATATGATGTACATTTTTTACCGGGATGAATGTGTCCCCAAGAGTCCTGGGCATTTGTCTGTTGACCTGCGCGATAACCACATCAGCGGATTCAACTGCGGCTTTAACAATGTCAACAGAAATTCCGAGGCTGAGGAACCCATGACTATCCGGTGGTGAAGTCTGAACCAGAGCAACATTAATAGGTACAATCCTGCGTCTAAAGAGGTCAGGTATTTCGGAAATAAAGACAGGTGTGTAGTCTGCCCTTGCTGTATTGATAGCGTCCCTGGTGGTCGGTCCTACAAAAAAAGCATTGTGGCGAAAACGGGTATCGAAACGCTTTTCAGTGTAAGGTGCATTTCCTAAAGTCACAAAATGAAGGATTTGCACATCATGGAGGGAATCCGCCTTTTCCATCAACCCGTTTACGAGGTGCTGCGGCTCAGCGCATGCAGTTCCCAGAAAAACCTTGGCCCCTCTTCTAACAGAAGCAAGTGCAGTTTCAAGACTAGTCCTTCTCCGTTCGTAAATAGTTTTCCAGGCCTGGTACATGTATTTTCACCATTGGTAATTTTTGAGCACCCCGTATCAACAGAGACAAACAGGGGCTAGAAAAAATCATTTTATATGTTTTATTTTTTCCTTTTAATTTTTACACTACGCGTGAAATATTCGAGCTGTCAAGCAGTACCCGTTTGAACCGAATAGCCAGAAAAGTATAAAGCGCTCTGGAGTTTCCCGGCAAACGCCTGCAATAAAGCTGAGTGCAAACTAAGGGATGCTGCCTGTGAGGAAGGTGCTTATCTCAAGGTTTTTCTTTCCGACTCTGCATTCTACCGCGCCTGTCCTGTCAATCCTTATTACCTTGCAATTGATGCTATTAAGTCTTTCCAGTGTCCGGCGATGCGGAAACCCGAAAGGGTTCCCCCTGCCGCAAGAGATAACACAGACACTGGGGTTGACCATGCTCAAAAATTCCGGGGAACTTGAACTGCTGCTGCCATGATGTGGCGACAGTAGGACATCGCTTTTAAGGTATACTCCTGAATTGGATACAAGGCTTTTCTCTCCCGTGCTTTCAAGGTCGCCAGGAAATAGAAAGGAACTATTATTGCAGGAAATTTTTAAACAAAGAGAATTATTATTTAATGTTTTGCTGTCACTATATATCGTGGATCGAATCCTTGCAGGCCCGGGGTGTAATACTTCAACCGTGGCTCCGTTTATTTTTCTGACACCTGCCAGATCTTCAGGTAAAAGCTTCACTATATTTTCTGAATCCAAGATTTTCATAAGCTCCCTGAAGCTAGTGGATCTTGACTGATCACCGTTATACCAGAATTCCTTCGGATTAAAGACCTCAGCTATAAAGCGAAGGCCATCCATATGGTCAGCCTGGGGGTGAGATAAAACCAAATAATCAATAGAACTAATCCGATAACTCCAGAGACATGGGGCGACCACCATTCTACCGACATCAAAACTGCTACGAGTGAAGCCACCACCGTCTATCAGCATCTTTTTCCCTCCCGGGAATTCCACAAGGGCGGAATTCCCCTGGCCCACGTCAAGGAATGTCACTCTAAGATCGCTGTTGAAGTTTACCCTATGTATCCAGTAGCCTGCATCAGCCAGGCACACTATGAAAAGTGTCAGTAACGCCCACTTCACCCAGGCTCGGCGTTTCAAAGTGAAAATAAAAAAGATAAGCACATAAAAAACGATTATTTCAAATAGATTGGGAGTAAAAATCCAGAAGTCTGACCAGTCAAGATGAGCCCAGAATTCTATCAGCGTCATCATTTTTTTAAGGCCTAATTCACCGAGCCAGAGAAACACTCCCGCCAAGCCTGATGAAAAAGGGAGTGTCAGTGCTGATAACAGTCCCAGGGGTATAATCCATAAGCCTAACATGGGGACTGCAGTTACATTGGCGGGTATTGTAACAAGTGAAACTCTATGAAAATAAAATGAGGTGATAGGAAAAAGAAAAACAACAGCACAAAGACTTACTATAACCAGACCTGTAAAATATTGTAAAACAAGGTCTATTATTGTTGATTTTCTGGCTTCCACGCTTTTTATTCTGGGAATCCGGTTGAGTAGAGGAGGGGACAACCAGAGTATTCCCACCACAGCCGTAAAAGAAAGCTGAAAAGAAATGCTGTAGAGGGCATAAGGATCTATAGCCAGTATGACCAGTGCCGCCAGGGCAAGCGTGGACCAGACATCCCTCTCTCGACCTGAGATGATAGAGATAAGAAACGCCAGAGCCATAATCATTGCTCTCTGGCTGGAAACCTGCATTCCTGCCAGGCAAGTATATATTATCACCGGTAGACAGGTCAAAAGAGCGGCTGTCTTACGGACATCTATTCTGAGAGCCAGTTTATAAGAACGGGATAGAACGCCCCTGAAAATAAAAAAGGAAATCCAGGCCACCAGACCGATATGCAGTCCTGAAACCGCTAGCACGTGTCCCATTCCAGTCCTGTTAAACAGTTCCCTCAGTTCAAATGCTATCCCCTGGCGCTCGCCAAGGATCAGAGCGCGATAAAGCGCATATTCCCGGTCTTTCAGCTTTTCCGCAAAAAAATTCCTCACCGGCCTTTGTATGCTCTCCAGCAGGCCTCGGGGAAATGGTAGGCTTCCCTGTCCCATAGGAACTATACGTCTTCCGTCGGTGACTGATGCAGAACATGAAATCCCTTTAAGTTTCATCGCCTCTACATAATCGTATCTCCCTGGGTTATTGAAATTTTTAAAAGACCTTAAACGGGCAGGAAAACGAAGTTTGTCCCCCGGCGAATGGTCGAAGATATTGTCGTAAACCGTCACCATGACGTCTTCGTTGACGGTCATTATTTTTTCTTCCATAAATATCCGATGGGCCCTGACCCTCAAGCTGGCTATTTCTCCGGAGATCTTGACAGGTTCAAGTAACGTTCCTTCTATTATCACTTTTTTTCGTTGATCAGCCAGAACAGGCAGGTGAAACAGGGGACGTTTCCCCAGAGTAAGAAATGATCCGGTAAGAAAAAACAGAATAATAATTCCGGGGACTACTAGACGGGAAGGTAAGCAAAGATACAATAAAGAAAATACAATAATTAAAATACCAAGTAGAATCGCCGTCCACTGAAAAGGGCCAAGGACCTCATGGGCAATCATAATTCCACTTGCAAAGGAAAGCAGAATAGGTATAAGGGGACGCTGAAATATAGGGTAATCTTTCACATTTCAGGGGATTATAGCGACCTGATAAAGGCCCTTTCCAGGATAAAGATTTACATGTCAGTTTTTTGTTTCCTTTTCCCGCCACAGGGAGGCTCCCAGGCCTTTAAACTTTCGTTCCAATGCCTCGTACCCCCTGTCCAGGTGATAAATCCGTTTTACCTCGGTTCTTCCTTTTGTACACAGCCCAGCCAAAATTAGAGACGCGCTGGCTCGTAAATCAGTGGCCATGACAGGTGCTGAACAGAGGTTTTTTACACCCTTAACCAGGGCCTGACCGCCGTTGATTTCTATGTCTGCACCCATTCTCTTTAATTCTCCGACATGAATGAATCGGTTTTCGAATACAGTCTCTCTGATCATACTCCAGCCTCTGGCAATGGTCATGAGGGCCATAAACTGTGCCTGCAGGTCAGTAGGAAACCCAGGAAAGGGCATAGTTTTTATGTCTACACTCTCTATAATATCTGGAGCTTTTACAACGACTGCATCATCAGTCACGGTCAATACCGTGCCAGCGGATTCCAGTTTTTTCATAAGCGCTCCCAGATGATCGGGCCTGCAATTCTGGACGCTTATTTCACCACCGGTCATCGCCGCGGCAATCATAAATGTCCCCGCCTCTATTCTGTCCGGAATGATAGTGTGAAAGGCCGGTCTCAGCCTTTCAGTGCCATGGATTTCAATAGTATCTGTTCCATCTCCCTGAATGTCCGCTCCCATATTGCGGAGCATGTCTGCCAGGTCCTGGATTTCAGGCTCCTTGGCGGCGTTTTTTAAGACTGTCTTTCCCTGGGCTGAGACAGCAGCCATCATGATGTTTTCAGTTCCTGTCACGGTTGGTATGTCGAAGAAAATGTCAGCACCTTTAAGCCTGTCAACACTGGCATTGACATACCCGTGGTCCAGACATATGTCTGCACCCATGGCTACCAGGGCCTTGAGATGTAAATTTACCGGCCGGGCTCCGATCGCACAGCCGCCTGGCAGAGATATTTTTGCTTTGCCGTAACGGGCGAGGAGAGGACCCAGGAGCAGGATAGAAGCCCTCATTGTTCTTACCAGGTCATAAGGGGCCTCATAACCTGTAACATCGTCGGAATTAATCTCAAGTACTTCATCCTTGCGGCGGAAATGCACGCCCAGCTTTGACATGATTGCTTTTATTGTTTCTATATCTCTGAGGTTGGGGACGTTTCTCAGCCTATGGTCTCCTCCACCGGTCAACAGACACGCCGCAATAGCGGGAAGAGCAGCATTTTTAGCTCCTCCTATGCTGACTGTCCCCTTCAGGGGAATTCCCCCTTCAATAATCATCTTGTCCATAATTCAAATAGTATCACTCTTAAAATAATTGCCTGATTCCCGAATGTATATCCTTGTATAAAGCTCAAAATAAGTGCAGTATAATTTACGAACTGGTTTTAACTGTTTAGATAGAACATCAGTTGGCTGCGCCCGAAAAACCGAACTGTAACTCCAATCCACCAACATCTGTAATCTTCTATACCAATTAACATAAAGCGTCAATACAAGGTAAAAGATATGATAAGATAATTCTAATTTCTACGCTGCAAAAAGCAATTAAACTGCAGAAATGGGGTGGGGTGGGCAAAGGGGGAAGGAGTTCTCATGAACTCCAGACTACGTTCTCGAGTCGGGACATTCAGCTTTCCACAGGCAAATAAAATGCGTGTTTTTCGTTTTAAGAGGCAATAGGTGAAGTTTGTAGCTGATTCAATGCTGGGCAAGCTGGCCAAATGGCTTAGGGTTCTGGGGTATGATACCTATTATCAACCCTATGATTACAGAGCTGAAGAAATTACACATCTGGTGAAACAGGGTCGGATTCTGCTTTCGCGGCAAAGGCTTACAATCAAAAAACACAGCAGCTCCCTGCTACTCCAATGTAATAGAGTTGGAGAACAGCTCGTTGAGGTAAAAGAGGCCCTGCACCTTTCACCAGAAAGCCAGGCTTGGTTCAGCCTGTGCTTAATATGTAATGTCGGCCTTAAACCAGCCCGGGAAGATGTAGCCCGCGAAAATGTTCCTGAATATGTATTTTATCACAACATGAAGGATATACGAATCTGTCCTTCATGCGGGAGGTACTATTGGCCCGGTAGCCATCGCACGGCAATGATCAAACAACTGGAAAGTTGGGGAATTTCCCATAAACAGGAACACCCGCAGTGAAAGGCCTCCCTGACCTTTTATTTAGATATAAAAGGCGTTTATTATTTTTTCTTGGTTGCCGCCTTTTTCTTCGCCGCAGGTTTCTTTTTTGCCGCAGGCTTTTTCTTGGCCTTTGCCGCTGCCTGGGCAGCATTGGCTTTCTTCAGATCAGCCTCCAGTTTTTTAATCTTGCTCTTAGCTGTGGTTACTTCTTTGCTAGCTCTGGTTAAGGTCTTCTTGGCTAGTCGCAATCTAAATTGAATTTGTTTAACAGTAGCCATAAGTCCTCCTTTAATTTATGGTTAATAAAAATATTTTTAGTGAGCTGAGAATAAGTAAAAAATGAACACAAGTCAAGAAAATATGCAGCATCAAAGTTAATTAATGTTGTAAAAGTTGGGTGCTTTTCAGTCTTGTGACATCAGAGTATATTCACAACATCAAAGCTAAATTATGTCATGACATCAGGCCCTGATTGCTTCTTCGAGTAGGCAAGGATTGTGAGGTTATAGTGATAGAGATTGCCTTTACACTAGCATTGCCAGGTCTATTCACTGTCGGAGAGCATATTTTTATATGGCAAAGCGCGTATAATGAGAAGCATTATTGTTGCATTCTCGTTGCCCGTTCAAATAGGGTCATTTATTATTCCTTAGAATTGATGGTTCAGCGGATAAAGAAAAACCTTTTGTTAAGCCAGTCTGCTAAAAAAGGCAGACGACTAACAGTACCGAATAAAAGATAAATCAAAAGTAATCCCGTGCGCTGTGAACCTGGCTCTCTATACATTATAAAAACCTTTGACGACTGCTCAGGACTCTCTTTTTAAAGCCGAAGGTCCTATTTAGGACATTAAACTCATTGCCACCAAGGCGAACGGACGGCGTTATTGCTAAATTTATCACTCCTTTACTAAGGCCTACGCCCTGCTAGCCCGCCGCTCGCCTCACCCCTTTATTATGCCGGCCTGTTTATCACCGTACCTGGTCGGCTTGTAACAGAGAGCCCTGAGCAGTCTTCCTGTATTATCACCCTTGAATCTTTTGAATTACCCTTACATTATCCATGCGCGTTTCTATCAACGCTCATGGATAAGGTATTTTCGAAGGTGACTGGCGGAAAGACGCTTTTTTTTCGCAACTTATCTTTAGGTGAAAACCGCAGCTCCTATTTGTGGGACAACCCGAAGTTCAATGGTGGCTTCAGCCCACCCTATTACCATCAGCGCAGAGCTTGCGGTTCCCTCGCAAGTCCACATCTTCCGAATATTCTACTCAAAACGCAGGCCGCGGTCCGCAGCGCAGGGTGCCTTTCACGGGCATAATGGGAGATACCAAAAAGTTTGGCGGGCACCCTTGAAGCCAGGACCGCCTCCTCTGCTAAAGTAGAGGCGGACTGAAGAGGAAATCGCAGGCTCGAAGCATTACACTTTCAAACAACCTTTGACGACTGCTCAGGACTCTCTTTTTAAAGCCGAAGGTCCTATTTAGAAAATCAAACTCATTGCCACCCGGCGAGCGGAGGGCGTCTTTACTATGTCCATAACTCCTTTATTAAGGCCTACTCCCTGCTAGCCCGCCGCTCGCCTCACCCCTCTAGTATGCCGGCCTGTTTATCCCTGGACCTGGTAGGCTTGTAACAGAGAGCCCCGAACAGTCGCTCTATGAACTGGGACCAAAGGATTCTTCCTCTGCTCTGGTTCCTCTATTACACGTTTTTTACAAACACAAGTAAATGCCTTTGGGAATTTTTTCCAGGCACTTGGTAAGGAATGACCTTATAAAGGTAGATTTTATTTTTATCGAGAATTGGAGAGCTTTTTTTTAAGGAATTTTGGAAGGTGTTTCCTTGAAAGCTTATAAATATTCCACCGGGGCTGATAAACGGGGCACACCATATTAAGGTACGCGGCAGGTCAGCCAGAGCCCGTGTAGTAACAACATTATACCACTCTGCCAGAAGAAGGCTCTTATCTTTGTCGATTCTTCCCCTTATAACCCTGATATCTCGAAGTCCTGTAATTCTTATAATTTGTTTAAGAAAGCTTACTTTTTTTGAGTTTGGTTCCAGCAAATCGGCTTTCAAGGTAGGGTTGCATATCTTAATGGGGATGGAGGGAAACCCGGCTCCCGAGCCGACATCCAGGAGATTCCCTGTTTCTGGAAGATAGGGTAAAGGCAAAAGAGAATCCAGGAGTAATTCTGTTATGATTTTCGCTCTCGAACTTAGTCCGGTCAGGTTGAATTTTTTGTTCCATTCCAAAAGTTCGTCCAAATAGAGGGCAAGCAGATCCACCTGAGTCAAGGACAGTTCTACGCTGAAATTATGCATCCATTCCAGTATGAAATCTTTTTCTTTTTGGTCTGGATTAGACAATCACTCGCCTTTTAATAATGGCCACTGCCTCTTCGGGCGTATCAACAACTCTGAAAATATCCAGATCCTCTTTTGCTATGGTTCCTTCTTCGAGAAGCGTATTTTTAAGCCATTCCAGCATACCCTTCCAGAAATTTGAATCCATGAGTATCACAGGGAAAAACCTGATCCGTTTCGTTTGAATAAGAGTCAAGGCCTCAAATAGCTCATCAAGTGTACCGAAGCCACCAGGCATTATAATATATGCAACCGCATATTTCACAAACATGACTTTTCTGATGAAGAAATAATTGAAATTGAGCCGCACGTTTGCATAGGGGTTAGCTTTCTGCTCATTTGGCAGCTGAATATGGAGGCCAACCGATTTACCTTTTGCTTCAGCAGCTCCTTTGTTGGCGGCCTCCATAACACCCGGTCCACCTCCTGAAATAACATTAAAACCGTTTTCTACAAGGAGGCGGGCGGTTTTAATAGTAGTCTTATAAGTATTGCTATTAGCCCTGGATTGGGATGAGCCGAATATGGTAACCGCAGGAGCTACGTCGGGCATAACACTAAAGCCCTCTACAAACTCCGCCATAATCTGGAACATCCTCCAGGATTCACTAAGAGTCAGATCATCTACAATATACTGTTTTTCGTGCATGTGGTTTCATCCTTTCTATCCCTGTAAGAGACCTGAAAAGGGGGAAATAGTTTTTGGTTTTAAATTTTGTTGTTTAGGTTTTTGTCAAAATCATTTAATATGTAAATTTATTATACTAAATTGCTACCATATGGGTGTCAAGCGATAGTAACTTCGGATTGCCGGCAGCCTTCACAAAATTGGAGACATACACTTGAAATTATACGAAGAGGACGTGCCGGAAAAACTCACCCTGAATCATGGTGAGTTTTTCCGGTAAAATCTGCATAGTATGGAGCTTAAACATATAACAAAAGATAATTTTACCTTCAATCTGAATTGCGGGAACAGCCCCTGGAAAAGGGATTATCTGTCCATGTACTCCAGTCAGTGGAAGGGTTTTACAACAGATCCCGATCTGATGATGATCCCCATAGACGATCACCTGGTCCACAGGGGGGACGGCGCCTTTGATGTAATGCGATGTGTCATGGGGCGAGTATACCAGATGGAGGAGCATCTAACGAGACTACGCCGTTCAGCCAATGCGATTTCTATTAACTTTCCCCCGGAGTTTGAGCATATCAGGCAGCTGATAAAAACCCTTTTGGTAATAGGAGGAGAAAAGGACAGCATTATCCGGGTCATTTTGTCACGTGGACCCGGCAGCTTTACCACAAACCCTTATGACTGTCCTTCCAGTCAGCTTTATATCAATGTGATTCGATTACACCGCCTGCCTGACAAATATTACCGGGAAGGACTCCCTATTATTACCAGCACTATCCCGATCAAAAAGTCCTTTTTCGCTAACATAAAGTCATGCAATTACCTGCAGAATGTACTTATGAAAAAGGAGGCTGTTGACGCGGGCTGTAAATATTCGGTGGCCCTGGATGAAGATGGTTTTCTTGCAGAAGGATCTACTGAAAATATCGGTGTTCTTACCAGGGGCGGTATCCTGAAATTTCCTGATTTTGAAAGAACACTCTCAGGAATAACAGTAAGCCGTGTCTTTTCTCTGGCTGCCAATCTGGTGGATGAAGGTATTATAAAAGAGGTAATATTCGCCAAGGTAACCCCTCAGGAGGCCTATGAAGCAAGAGAGATCTTTCTTACAGGCACATCCATAGGTATGCTCCCGGTAGTGAGCTATGATGGGAGGCAGATCGGCAATGGTTTACCTGGTGAAGTTTATGCCAGACTCTCATCGTTGCTATGGAAAGACATGATGCAAAACAGTGAACTCCTCACCGAGGTTGAGTGGGACTTGAGTACCCCAAATCCATAATAATGGCATAAGATAGGATTCTTAATAGACATTTGTAATACTTGAATGAGGAGGTCGTATTATGGATCGAGTAGCAAGGGTTTCAGAAATAATCGCAGCTTCACCCATAAGCTTTGAGGAAGCTATAAAGGTAGGGTTTGAAAGAGCTAACAGGACCCTGAGAGGAATTACTGGATTACGTGTAATAGAGCAGAGAGTGTCGATCGAAAACGACAAGATCAAGGAATACAGGGTGCGGCTCGAGGTTATATTTGTACTTGAAGAGTGATATTAGTGAGACATGATATTATGGCTTTAATAGAATTCAGAGAAGAACGTTGCAAGGGGTGTGGCCTTTGTGTAATGGCATGTCCCAAAGACCTTATCGAGCTGAGTACTGAAATAAATCGAGCAGGGTATCCTGTAGCCCGGATAGTAGATATGGATTCATGCACAGGATGTGCACTCTGCGCCGAGATGTGCCCTGATGTTGTGATTACCGTATTCAGATAAACTGCACTGGTGTACACAAAAAATTTAAGCAGGTTTTGAAAACTGCCTCGGTGTGCCTATTGATTTCAACCAAAGGCTGATTTCGAAGAAAAGGCAATATCAGAGTAACCTCTAAGGCCTGCATATGAGCATTGCTGGATGTTGGCTGAGCCATATTGAAGGCCTTGTTTATTTGCTGTATTATTCTTGTATTATCTTTGTCAAGTATCCACAGGGGTAAGAAAAGGGGCCTATCTTTAGTGATTCTGAGTATGACGGAAAAATGATTAATATTTAGGAGAAGACCATTGGTAAAAACCGCTCTTGTTAAAGGAAATGAAGCAATAGCAATGGGGGCCATCGAGGCTGGGTGCCGTTTTTATTTCGGTTATCCCATAACTCCCCAAAACGATATCCCTGAATATATGTCCAAACACCTGCCCGGTGTGGGCGGAACGTTTATCCAGGCGGAGAGCGAAATCGCCTCCATAAATATGCTTTTGGGAGGGGCTGCAACAGGTGCTAGAGCCATGACTTCATCCTCCAGCCCCGGAATATCTTTGAAACAGGAAGGAATATCATATTTATGCGGCAGCCAGATACCCGGTGTAATCGTGAATATGAGCAGAAGCGGACCGGGACTCGGAGGAATATCTCCTTCCCAGGGTGATTATTTTCAGGCCACCCGTGGAGGCGGCCATGGCGACTACAGGACCATAGTTCTGGCCCCGCATTCCGTTCAGGAAGCCTATGACCTGACCATGAAGGCCTTTGACCTGGCGGACAAGTACAGAAATCCTGTTGTAATCTTAGGTGATGCCCTTCTTGGGCAGATGAAGGAGCCTTTAAAAGAGACTAAATATAGAAAGAGGACGTTTGCCAAAGATTGGGTGCTAACCGGTGCCAAGGAAAGATCGCCCAGACGCCTCAAGTCTCTTTACCTTTCCGAGGGAGAGCTTACCGACCATAACTGGATGCTTAACAAAAAATACCAGAGCATGAAGCGGGAAATCATGTTTGAAACAGAGTTGCTTGAGGGGGCGAGGTTGATCCTGGTAGCCTTCGGTTCGGTGGCGAGAATACTCAAGACCGCTATATATATGGCAAGAGAACAGGGAATGCATGTAGGGTTGTTCCGTCCTATCACCCTGTTTCCTTTTCCGTACTCAGCCTTGGAAAAGCTATCTTTTTCCGTGAAAAATTTCATGGCCCTGGAATTGAATACGGGCCAGATGGTTGAAGATGTAAAGCTTGCAGTGGGCCATAAAAAAAATCAGGTCGATTTTTACGGAAGGCCGCCTGGGTCTATTCCATCTCCTGATGAGCTATTTGAAGAGATCAAAAAAATTTATAAAAAGAGGATCGAATAAATGAAGCAGGTTTTTAAAAGACCGGAATCCTTGATTGACGTCCAGTCTCATTTTTGTCCGGGATGCCACCATGGAATTATTCACAGGCTGGTTGCCGACTGTATTGACCACTACGGGGTCAGGGAGAAAACTATAGGGGTGGCCTCTGTGGGCTGTTCAGTATTCTTATATGATTATATTGATGTGGATGTTGTTGAGGCCCCCCATGGGAGGGCCGCAGCTGTCGCTACAGGAGTAAAGAGGGCTCGTCCTGACAATTTTGTGTTTACCTATCAGGGTGATGGGGATCTGGCGGCCATAGGTACGGCTGAGATAATTCACGCCGCGAACAGGGGGGAAAATATTACTGTTATTTTTGTGAATAACACGGTTTTTGGAATGACAGGAGGCCAGATGGCCCCGACTACCATGGCTGGTCAAGAGACAACAACCACCCCGTTTGGAAGGGATACCGCAATAAACGGATATCCTATTAAAATGGCGGAACTTATTGCGCAACTTGCAGGAAGCACTTTTGTGGCAAGGGGTGCGGTTAATGAACCTAAAAATCTTGTGAAAGCCAAAAAGATGTTAAAGAGGGCCTTTGAAGCCCAGATAAATGAAGGAGGCTTTGGGTTCATAGAGATCCTCTCGGCGTGTCCGACAAACTGGAAGATGTCGCCGCAACAGGCTGCAAGACGAGTAAGTGAAGAGATGATCCCCTATTTTCCCCTTAGTGTCTTCAAGGAAGGGAGTAGATAATGTACTTTGACTGTATCATAGCCGGCTTTGGGGGGCAGGGCGTCATGCTGATGGGTAACATCCTCGCTTACGCTGCTATGGGAGAAAAGAAAAAAGTTACCTATATGCCTGTTTATGGCGTGGAAATGAGGGGTGGAACCGCAAACTGCACAGTGGTTGTTTCCGACCGGGATATAGGGTCACCTATTATTCAAAAGCCTTTATGTGCAATTATAATGAACCGCCCTTCGCTGGAAAAATTCGGGCCAAGGGTTAAGAAAGGTGGCCTCTTGACGGTCAATGCATCGCTGATCCCAGAAAATGAAGCCCATTTCAAGGGGGTCGAAACACTTATGATCCCGAGCCGGGACCTGGCGCTGGAAGTAGGGAACGAGAGACTGGCCAATATGGTGGTACTTGGGGCGGCTGTCCAGAAAAGCGGTGTGGTCGGACTGAAATCCCTGGGAGACGCCCTCTATCCCTCTCTTGACCTTCGATATCACAAGATGATAGAAATGAATATCAGAGCGCTTGAGAGAGGCGCAAGGTTTGTGGATCATGGGGAATAAAACTGTAAGGCACCGGGAATTTTAGCTACCTCAAGGCTTGCCGGGGGTAAGGCCAAATCCTTTGATTGGGGGTGTGCCCTGTCATGAAAGAAGACAAAAACCATAAAGAAAAAAGGGATGCATACCAGGATTTTCTGAGTGATATAAGTGGTCAGTCTGCCACCGGGGGTGACGAAAAGGAGTTATATGAAGACCTGGTCCATAAGCAGCCTGGAGAGGATATCCAGGCCAACGTAGGGTTACGAGTAAAGGAAGTAAGGGAAAATCGTGGCCTGAGCCTTGAGGATGTCTCGCTGAGAACAGACATAGATGTATCTTTGCTGGAACAAATCGAGGAGGACACCGTATCGCCTCCTCTGGGAGTCGTTATAAAACTTGCCAAGGCACTCGAGATGAAGATGGGTTATTTTATCTCAGGTGCTGATGTAAGGCCTTACACAATCGTACGTGGTAGTGACCGAAAAATAGTATCCCGTTATGATTCCAAAAAAGGAAAGCATTACGGATATGAATACGAGTCCCTTGCTCCCCACAAAAAAGACCGGCACATGGAGCCCTTTCTGGTCACACTGGAGCCCGCGGAAACCGAGGAAGAGCGTTCAACCCACGACGGCCAGGAATTTATTTATGTGCTGGAAGGAGTCATGGAGGTCCGCCTGGGTGAGGAAATACATATCCTTGAGCCAGGGGATGCCATATATTATGATTCTACAGTTCCTCACCTGGTAAAATGCCACGGCCAGAAAACGACAAGAATTCTGGCGGTCCTATATGCTGAAAGGTGATTTACCGCCTTTGGGGGCCCATATGTCCACCAGCGGGGGTCTCGATCGGGCCCTATACAGGGGATTAGAAGCCGGTTGTCAGGTAATACAGATTTTTACCCGCAATAACACACGCTGGACCTCGAGAGAATTAACCCCGGCAGATATTGAAGCCTTTGATACAGCCAGACAGGAGACATCTGTGGAGCCGGTGGCAGCCCACGACAGTTATCTAATCAATTTGGCATCTCCTAATGCCGAAGTCTGGAAGAAGTCATATTTTGCTTTTTTAGAGGAAATGGGAAGAGCTGAAAAGCTCGGAATTCCTTATATTGTGATGCATCCGGGTTCCCACCTGGGAGAGGGAGAGGCTGCGGGGATCAGGCGACTCATTGATTCATTTAAGCGGATTTGTGATCAAACTCTGGACTTTCGTATCCAAATTCTGCTTGAGACAACAGCCGGCCAGGGAACCAGCCTGGGATACAGGTTTGATCAGCTGGCCCAAATCATTGAAGAGTCAGACGCAAAGGAGCGAATGGGAGTCTGTTTTGATACCTGTCATGTTTTTGCGGCAGGATATGACTTTCGTACTTATGAGGCATACACGGAATTGATCAAGACTTTTGATTCTGTTATAGGAATTAATCGCCTGAAGCTGTTCCATATTAATGATTCCAAAAAAGGGCTTGGTTCTAGAGTAGACAGACATGAACATCCTGGGCTCGGTTCTATCGGGACAGATGCTTTTTCCTATTTCTTGAAAGACCCGCTCTTTCGGAGAATTCCATTCTTGCTTGAGACTCCGAAAGGCCGAAACGAAGAAGGCGTAGACCTGGATGTTCTGAACCTGGAGCTCCTGAGGCGTTTGATTAAGGAAGGTTCATAGAAATGATCGCATTTGATTTGGAATGTTCCCAGGGGCACCTTTTTGAGGCATGGTTTGACAGCCTCGATTCCTTTGAAAAACAAAAAGGCCAGAAACTCGTGACTTGCCCCTTTTGTAATGACAGCGATGTAAGACGGATTATGTCACCAGTGGCAGTCCGGAAATCTCATGCTCAGGACCTTACGAACCCCGAAAACCTGGATTACCATAGACTCGCAAAAGAGATAGTGGACTACATGCATAATAATTTTGAGGACGTTGGTTCGCGGTTCACTGCAGAAGCCTTAAAAATGCATTATGGGGTAACAGAAAAAAGAAGCATTCGGGGTTCTGCGACTTCCGACGAGGAAGAAACCCTTGAGAAAGAGGGGATTGCCTTTTTTAAGATTCCTTTTCTGAAAAAGGATGATGAAAAGAATAACTGATAGCCTTCATACCTCTTTCATGATGTTAAGACATACATGTGCTCCCGTTCACACAGACAAGCAATGGCGCATTGGGTGCTGTACAAGTGAATGCGGGAATCATAAGCTTTAAATGCATGGGGAAAACAACAGAAAAGCAGGTTGATGGAAATCAGGGAGAGACACTGCCTTGAAAAAACAAGCCGGATCGATTATATACAGAAACATCCTTTTAATAAAGCCCTAACAGCGCGGAATTAGAAAGAACGATGTTACAATTCAGGAGGTTAAAATGGGCAAGATAACAAGGGCTATTATCAGCGTAACAGATAAGACCGGAATAGTGGATTTTGCTAAATCGCTCTCCGAGTTTAATGTTGAGATCCTCAGTACAGGCGGTACCGCCAAGGCTCTGCGCCAGGGTGGTATTTCAGTTACCGATATTTCTGATTACACCGGGTTTCCCGAAATGATGGATGGAAGAGTGAAGACCCTTCATCCCAAGGTGCACGGGGGACTTTTAGGCATGCGCGACAATCCGGAACATGTTGAAATGATGAGAAAGCACGGGATACGGGCGATTGACATGGTAGTCGTAAACCTGTATGAGTTTGAAAAGACAGTCACTAAAGAAGGTGTTACTCTTGAGGAGGCCATTGAAAATATCGATATAGGCGGCCCCTCGATGCTGCGTTCTTCGGCTAAGAATTTCAGGAATGTTACAGTAGTGGTTGACCCCGAAGACTATGAAATAGTCTTAAAGGAAATGGCAGAAACAGGGGGTGAAACAACACTTGAGACCCGTTTCCGTCTAGCCAAAAAGGTGTTCAACCTGACCAGCAGGTATGATGGGGCAATAAGCCAGTACCTGGAAAAGGTCAAAGCCTAGGAGAGAAGAAGGGTTTCAGGGGCGAGCCTAGGGGGCCCCACGCTGCCCTGCTTTTGTTTTAGCTGATTTTTCCTGGCAGGGCATGTTTTTGTAAACATGCCGGCCCTTCTTTTTACAGTAGAGGGCCTGAAAGGTCCTGCAGCTTCCAGATCCGTCCAGGGCGTCTTCGTTGGGCCAGGTAGCGTATTTACAGTTCATGTCGCAGAATTGCATGTCAGGCTGAATCTCTAATGACGTTTATAAAAGGTCGGGGTTTTTTCTATTCTTGCTTGCGGCCTTTGTTACTTAAAAAGATATTAGGGCCTCCCGTAAAATATTGCAACCTGTTTTTATGATACCCTGTATTGAACCCTGATATGCTTGTTTGTTCTCTCTTTCCTGAGATGATTCCCGCGATGAGAACGGCCGGAGCTTGACCATCTCGACTCGTTTGAAAACCGTTAATGCGATTCACGCCGAAAATCCGGCGTGTACCAGTCCCTTGCCGTTTCATCAACGGTCCATGCTGTAAAAACTATAAGACCGGGGGGGTTTAGAGGATTCTCAAAGTTGCGATTTTTGTTGTCTTCCGGTTACCTGTTATTGTATTAAGAGTGGAAAAACACCGTAACTAATTTAAACAATTTGCTATTTTATGCAGGAAAGGAGGTGAAAAGGCTAGCTCATTCTGTTTGGATTTTCGCTTCCACTGTTTCTCACTATTCAAGCAAAGGAGGATTCCCTATGAAAAAATTTTTGCTATTTATGTTTGTTGCTCTTGTTGCCATCGGTTTTGTTGCAATAGGCTCCTTCAAGTCACAAGCGGCACCCATAAAGTTAACCTTCAGTATTTTCTTCCCCCCAACCCATGCACAGGCAAAAGCGGCAATGGATTTTGCCAAGGAAATCGAAAAACGCACCAACGGACAGGTTCAGATCACCTGCTTTCCAGGTGGCACCCTGACCAAAGCGCCTCAATGCTATGACGGAGTGGTAAAGGGCCTTTCCGACATGGGCAATTCCTGTTTTGCCTATACAAGAGGGCGCTTTCCGGTTATGGCTGCTATAGACCTTCCCATGGGCTATAAAAGCGGGCTGGTCGCCAGCCAGGTTGCCAATGCGTTTGCAAAATCCACGAACCCTGAGGAACTGCAGGATGTGAAGGTCCTTTATATACATGCCCATGGACCGGGATTGCTGCACACTAAGAACCCGGTAAGAAAACTGGAAGACCTTAAAGGGATGAAGATCAGGGCAACCGGACTGAGTGCCAAGGTAGTGCAGGCCCTGGGAGGCGTTCCAGTGGCCATGCCCCAGGGCGACACCTATGAAGCCCTTCAAAAAGGCGTTGCGGAAGGCACATTCGGGCCGATTGAGGTGTTGAAGGGGTGGAAACAGGGTGAAGTGATTGATTACACTACAGAGTGTTTCAGCGTAGGTTATACTACTGCTATGTTCGTAGTAATGAACAAGGACAAGTGGAATGCGCTTCCGGCTGATGTTAAAGCAGTGATCGACGAATTGAGCGAAAAGTGGGTCGCAGTACATGGTAACGTTTGGGATAGTGCAGACGACGAAGGAAGAAAGTTTACCATCGGCCTTGGAAATGAATTGATTCCACTATCCGATTCTGAGAGTGATAAGTGGCGGAATGCAGTGGAGCCGGTTATTGATGCTTATATAGCGGATAATCCCAATGGCGGTGAGAGCGTCAGCAGGGTCCGTGAACTGATCAATAAATATTCAAAGTAACCTCTTGACCTTTCGGGGTGGCCTCGCTGGTTAATGCGGCTGCCCCGATACAAGATGTTTGCTATGCTCTCCTTTGAAAAAATAGGCAAAGACTTGGCCCGGCTGCTTTTTATGGTCGCTTCAGTGGCCATCATAGGCATGATGCTTTTGACCACTGCTGATGTGATACTACGTTATTTCCGCGTGCCAATTCCCGGCACCTATGAACTGGTCTCTTTTTTCGGGGCTGTTGCAGTGTCTTTTGCTATGGCACACACATCAGTCCAGAAAGGCCACGTTGCTGTGAGCTTGGTGGTCAGGCTATTGCCAAAAAAACTTCAGGCAGTCATAGGCGTCTGCACCAGCATCTTTGGAATCCTCTTTTTTGCCTTAATCTCCTGGCAGTCAATAATATACGGGAATAATTTACGCTCTACAGGTGAGGTATCTTTGACACTAGAACTGCCTTTTTATCCCTTTGTTTACGGGGTGGGGCTCTCGGCGGCGGCCGTTTGCCTCATATTGATTGCGAATCTGTCTCGGCACATGACAAAGGTATTTGAAAAATGAGCCTCACAACCACAGGGATCATAGGCATCATTATCCTGGTCATCCTTTTGTTTTCCAATATGCCCGTGGGCTATGTAATGGGCTTTTTGGGGTTCATTGGATTCAGCTATGTGGTCAACCTGCATGCCGGGCTGAATCTCTTGGCCATGGATGTCTGGGATGTGTTTTCTTCATACAGCCTCACTGTCATTCCTTTATTTGTGTTTATGGGCCAGATCGCCTTTCATGCTGGCATCAGTCGACGACTGTATGATTCCGCCTATGTTCTTTTGGGCCACCGGAAAGGGGGGCTGGCCATGGCAACTGTAGGGGCTTGTGCCGGATTTTCCGCCATTTCCGGATCCACCAACGCCACTGCCGCAACAATGGCCACTGTTACTCTGCCCGAGATGAAAAGGTATAAATATGACTCAGGTCTGGCTACCGGTACGGTAGCCGCAGCAGGGAGCCTGGGTATCCTGATACCTCCAAGTGTAATATTCATCGTTTACGGGATCCTGACCGAACAATCCATAGGCAAACTCTTCGCCGCAGGCATTCTTCCCGGCATACTGCTATGTTTCCTTTTTCTCCTGACAATTCACATAAGGGTCAGGAGGAACCCGGCCCTTGCTCCTGCCTGCCCAAAGACCAGTTTAAAAGAAAAGATCAGTTCATTCGTCGGTGTGCTGGAGACCCTGATCCTGTTCGCCCTGGTAATCGGGGGGATGTTTTTTGGCATATTCACTCCCACAGAAGCGGCCGCTGTGGGGGCCTTTCTGACTCTGATGATTGCACTTATCAGACGGCAGCTCAGCTGGCAGGGGTTTGTAAAAGCTCTGGATGATACGACAAGGATAAGCTGTATGGTCATGGTGATAGTGACCGGTGCAGTAATATTCGGCCATTTTATGGCTATAACCAGAGTTCCATATGAACTTGCTGACTGGGTCAGCAGTCTTCCTCTCCCCAAGTTCGCGATCATGGGGGTGATAATTCTGGTCTATCTGTTCGGCGGCTGTTTCATGGACGCCCTGGCCATGGTTATGCTGACTATTCCTATTTTCTTTCCGGTCTCTGAAGCCCTTGGTTTTGATCCGATCTGGTTTGGTGTAGTGATTGTTCTTATCACAGAGATGGGGGTGATTACTCCACCGGTCGGAGTAAATGTCTATGTGGTCTATGGCGTGGCCAAGGATGTGCCACTGACAACCATTTTTAGAGGGGTACTCCCGATGCTCGGCGCCTTGCTTGTGTGTAATCTTCTTATTTTGATCTTTCCCCAGATTGCCTTGTTTTTGCCAGGACTCATGCGCTAGGCAGTATTGCCGGCGCTGTTTTTGTTTGTGTTATTAAAACATTTGATATATGAGATCTTTTTTAATTTCGAATTTTACGTCTTATCTTTTTTCCCCCTAAACCCTTGGTTCGTTTTTATTTGGCATCCCGAAGCCAGGGCCGCCTCCTCTGCTGGAGTAGATGCGGACTGAAGAGGGGATCGAAGGCTCGAAGCATAGAGTGTAACAAGCCTTGACGCCTGTTCAGGCCTCTCTTTATAAAGCCGAAGGTCCTATTTAGAACATCAAGCTCAGTGCCATAAAGGCGAGCGGACGGCGTTATTGCTGAATTCGTCACTCCTATACTAAGGCTTATTCCCAGTTATTCCGCCGCTCGCCTCACCCCTTTAGTATGCCGGCCTGTTTGCCACCGTACCTGGTCGGCTTGTAACAGAGAGCCCTGAACAGACACTCTAAAAACTACACTGGGACTCTCACACCCAGATTTGTCCGTCATTCCGTTCCTTGCAGGGATAAGGTGTTTTTCGAAGGTGACTGGCGGGAGGACGCTGTTTTTTCGCGACTTATCTTTGGGGGAAGCCGCAGCTCCCGCTTGCGGGAGAATGCGGAGGGGGAAGGTATCCCCCGAGGGTAAGTTGCATGAAAAAACCAGTCCGGGAGACTTGGAACCTGAGAAAATGCCTTATCCCTGAATCCCCACTTTGTTCACGCCGGCGCCCTGAAGCCAGTACCGGCTCCTCTGCTGGAGTAGATGCGGACTGAAGAGGGAATCGCAGGCTCGAAGCCATCCCTAAAAAAAGCCTTGACGACTGTTCAGGACTCTCTTTTTAAAGCCGAGGGTCCTATGTAGAAGAATGAAACCCGGTGCCATAAAGGCGAGCGGAAAGTTACTTCTACTATATTCGTAACTCATCTATTAAGGCCTGCTCCCTGCTAGCCCGCCGCTCGCCTCAACCTTTTAGTGTGCCGGCCTGTTTGCCACCGTACCTTGTCGGCTTGTAACAGAGACCCCTGAACAGTCTCCCTAAAATCCACGCTGTAACTCTAGGAACCAGAGCTGTCCGTCATTCCGTTCCTTGCAGGGATAAGGTGTTTCCACGGATGGCTGGCAGGATGGTAATGGTTAGAAGTGGGTCAAGGCCGGCTTTCCAGTAGGAAACACGTTGAACCCTATTTCAAATAGTTTTTTGTGGCCAAGTATATTTCTACCGTCGAATATAAAGGCAGGCTTGGTCATTGAATCGTATATCTTTTTAAAATCAAGTACAGCATAAATATCCCACTCAGTCACGACCGCTATTGCATCACATCCGGACGCAGCTTTATAGGGGTCCTCAATAAACGTTATCCCTGTTTCAAAACCTTTCAAGTCATTCTTCGCATTACTCAGTGCCTTGGGGTCTGTAATCACCAGGTTTACTTTCTCTTCCAATAGCCTTCTGGCTACAAAGATAGCCGGACTCTCTCTGGTATCGCCTGTATTGGCCTTGAACGCGAACCCGAAAAGGCATACTCTCTTGCCTGCCAGGGTGTTAAACATGGCATGGAGCATATTCAAAACAAACCGCTCCTTCTGATATTCATTGATTCTGACTACAGCCTCCCAGTAGTCCGCCACCTCGTCAAGTCCATACTGTCGGCACATATAAACCAGGCTCAGGATATCTTTCTTAAAGCATGATCCGCCGAATCCTATCCCTGCATTCAGGAACTTGTCTCCGACGCGAGGATCCATTCCAATTGCTCTGGCAACTTCCTTGATATCGGCGTCGCTCTTTTCACACAAAGGGGTAAAGGAGTTTATGGATGAGACTCTCTGGGCCAGAAATGCATTGGCTACTAGCTTGGATAGCTCGCTGCTCCAGATATTCGATGTTATAATACGGTCTCTTGGCACCCATTTGGCAAAGATTTCCACTAGCTCGTCCCTGGCCTTCAAACCGCTCACGGTCTCTCTTGATCCAATGAGGACCCTGTCCGGATTTTCAAGGTCGTTCACAGCCGTCCCCTCCGCCAGGAACTCGGGATTGGAAACCACATCGAAAATTATTCCATTATGGGTTGACGTGAGTATCCTTTCCATAGCAAAGGCGGTTTTGACCGGAAAGGTGCTCTTTTCGACTATTATCTTATGGGATGTTGAATGTTCTCTGATCTGCCTCGCGGTTTTTTCCCAGTATTGTAGATCAGCAGCCATACCAGCGCCTGCGCCGAATGATTTTGTTGGAGTATTAACACTCACAAATATAATTTCATTTTCACGGATACCATTTTCTATATCAGTACTGAAAAAGAGGTTCTTTCCGCGTGTTGCGTGGACTATTTCATCCAGCCCCGGTTCATAAATAGGAAGGGTACTCGAATTCCATTGGGCTATTCGCTCGGGATTGATATCCACTACTGTTACCTTGTATTGAGGGCACTTGTAAGCGATCATGGCCATAGTAGGCCCGCCTACATATCCGGCGCCAATGCAAAGGATGTTTTTTTCAAATTTCATTTTTAAGAAAGCTCCTCTTATTTCAATGTGCAAAAATGGTGGAGACAGCTGTCAGGTAACAATACCGGATACCGGCCTACAGATCAAGTTTTTGAAAAAAATATATTGGGACCAGAACTGTCTGTAATTTTGTGGATTATTCCCATTTTTCGGTACCGTTCAATTTTTTTAATACTATAACTCCCGCTATGGTGGGAGAGCCTATTCCATAGCTGGTTCCTTTTTTATTAGACAAATAAACATACCCCAGTTTTCTGGATAAACCTCTGGGCCCAAACAGGGCGACTCCCTTGGTAAAACTGATATTATCCTCTTTTCCGGAAAAGAACTTCCCTGGTATGTTTTTAAACGCATTTCCGTATCCGAAATCGATATTGCCTTTGTATGTAGAAAAGTTTACCTGTTTTTTTTTAACATCATCACCCCCCATTTCGGGTGGACCGTCCCAGGAATTATTAGCGCCTTTTTCAGAACATATAAAGTATTTTCCAGGGGATGCGCTTTCATCGAAGACTACAGCCCAGGTAGTATTTGTTCTTATTGCTTCAAGCTTGGCTGTCTGGAAATTTGAATAAAGATCCCTGGCTGCGGTTCTGAGGCGGTAGTCTGGAAGCCAGTTAAAGAATGCAGGAACAGAAATTGCGGCCAGTATACCTAAAACACTTATTACAGCTAAAAGTTCTACCAGGGTGATGCCGGATATTGTTTCTTGTCCCAATAGGTTTTCTCTCATCACAGGCTCCGGGAAACTCTCTTGATTTGAAGTCGACTTGTGCCAGGCCACAATTCGCGGAAAAATATTGGAACATAAAATTCAGCAAGAGGTATGCCAACACATAAAGCTAGTATCAATTTTATTGGCGAGCATTCCCCGTAGTATTGCAATGTCTTGATATCAGCTAGCCTGCACGGCGGTGCTTATCGGTCTCGCAGTCCACCCCGCTAGGTGAGTTTTTGTAGGCAGTAAATTGAGGGGCAAAGGCTTCGTCACAACTGTTGTCTGATTACAATATCACAGTGTGATGCACAGAAATTAGTGTACTGCTGCACATTTTCTAAGGCATTACATATGATCTAA
>CAZVGY010000050.1:0-25625 GCA_964627015.1 uncultured Desulfobacteraceae bacterium | reverse complement strand
CCCCTTCAAGGGGTTATTGCAATTCCGGCCCCTTTGGGGTCGGATATTTAATTAGCAAACAAAATACTTGCAGTCAAGATAATTGTACACGATGAATATCAAAAAATTGTGATCGGGAATGCCACACAAAAAGCCCGGCTGAATAATCAGCCGGGCTTTTTAGGTATCAATCTGTTGTAGTTTTCCTGTTAGTGTTTAAACGCCCTTTGCCCCGTAAAGACCATGGTAACCTTGGGATCAGCCTCGTTACAGGCCTCTATGGCTTCAAAGTCTCGCAAAGAACCGCCAGGATGGACTATAGCACTTATCCCTTCTTTTATGGCCACATCCACACCGTCTCTAAAAGGAAAAAATGCGTCAGAGACCATGGTGGAGCCTATAAGGCCTCCTTTTGCCTCTTTGGTCTCATTGTCTATTTCCTCTACGAGGGACCTTTCTTTCTGTCCTTTTTTTACCGCCAGCTCGAGCTCTTTGTAAGGAATTCCGTGCCTTTTGAAACAGAGGGCATCCGCGTGTTTAGTATAAGCCTTGAAAATACCGATTTCGGCCACTCCGACCCTGTCTTGTTCTCCCGTACCTATTCCCACGGTTACGCCATTTTTGACATAGATAACCGAGTTGGATGTCACGCCCTGTTCCACCTGCCAGCCGAAAAGCATATCCTCATAATCTTCCTTGGTCGGCCTGCGCTCGATGGTGTAAGTCTTTCCCTTGTAAAGTGCCTCCGCCAGAGTAAAGTCCTGAGCCGACCTTATCCGGTTCAGGGGAGATTGCTGGATTATAATTCCGCCGTCTATGAGGCTCTTGAAGTCGACAAATCTCATATCGGAATATTCCGAGAGCCTATCCATTCGGGCAACACGGATCACTCTGAGGTTTGCCCTTTTTGCCAGGATTTCAACAGTACCTTCCTCAAAATCAGGCGCCGCAACGACCTCAAGGTATCTTTCAGAAATAAGTCCCGCCGTAGTTATATCAACAGCGCGGTTGAAGAGAGCACATCCGCCGAATGCCGCTATCCTGTCCGCCATATCCGCCTTTTCATAGGCCTCTGAGAGTGAATTTCCATAGGCCACGCCGCAAGGGTTGTTATGCTTGACAATTACTACTGCTGGCCCCGAGGTCAGGTATCTCATTATATTAAGGGCATTATCAACATCCGTCATGTTTATTTTGCCTGGGTGTTTTCCACTACAAATCATTTCCTCTTCGGTTATAGAGGAAACCAGGCCCAGTCCTGGTCCTATAAACTTACAATCGCCCAGTACCAGGTTCCCGTTCACAAGTTCGTAAATCGCGGCTTCCTGACCCGGGTTCTCTCCATAACGAAGTCCTTTTTCAATAAGTTCCCCGGATTTCTCATCGAGTATCTTCCAGGAACGCTTTTTGTAGACAAGATCCTGATCACCAAAGGAAATTGTGATCTTTTCAGGGAAATGGTCATCCATAACCGTGCGGTACATTTTTTTCAAATCGTCACTCATATCTTTCTCCTTATTCTGCGAGATGATTGCAGAATCCCAGAATTCATCGTGGAGCTATATTAGCCATGCCCCTGTTTCCTGACCCATGTTTCATGTATAGTAATTTTAAATAAGGCCTGCCGGTTAATTAGCTCGCTTGTGTTTCTCGATACGTGCGTATGCGTTATGATTGTGGATGGATTCATAGTTTTCAGATTCTACCGCAAACCATGTAATATTAGGATCCTGGTTCAATTTTACTGCTATATCCCTGACAATATCCTCCACGAACATAGGGTTATTATAAGCTTTTTCAGTTACGTACTTTTCATCTTCCCGCTTTAGCACAGAATAGACATCAACAGATGCGGACTGCTCTACGAGCCTGATCAAATCCTCTATCCATATGAATTTATTAAAGCGGACCTGAAGGCGGACTTCTCCTCGCTGGTTGTGAGCGCCGAAATCGCTTATTTCCTTTGAGCATGGACAGAGGGTGGATATTGGGACGTAGATCATCACAATCAAATCACTGCCTTTGTTCAGGGACCCCTTAAAAGTACATTTGTACTCCATTAGCCCCTCTATCCCTGTAACTGGTGCCGATTTGCTTATAAAATAGGGAAAAGTGATTTCCATGTGAGCGCTTTCCGCTTTTAGTCGTTTCTTCATCTCCTGAAGGATTTCACTGAAGTTCTGGAGGGATATGCGTCTGCTGTGTTCGTTAAGGATTTCCACAAAGCGACTCATGTGGGTTCCTTTATAATACCTGGGCAGGCTGACGTACATATTTATTTCAGCAACAGTCTGCTGCTCGCCCATGTCTTTATCCAGGACGGTTATTGGATATCGAATTCCTTTCACACCCACCTGGTCGATGTCTACGTTTCTGGAATCCTTATGATTTTGTATATCTTTCATCTCTATCTCTTTAAAGCCGGGGTGAATCTGGATTATCTCATCTGACCCTCAAAGTCAACAAAAAGGTCCGGAGAAGCGGACCTTTACATTTGTCCTGAACAGCCGCGGTTACGAATCATAACCTGCTGGATATCAGGTTTTTTACACTATAAAATTTTGTAGCTTCCGGCGGAGAGAATCAGGCCACTCGTCTTCAAATAGAAAGGCGTTTACTTCTTCTTTTGAAAGCGTTTTGGTGATCTTCGAGGGCAGATTCCTGAGGGCCTCTAACCTCTCAGGTTTGGGCTGTTCTTTTTGCTTGTCTTTCGACATTGAATTCCTCCTGTTATCATTAAAAGATTGTTTGCCAGGGTTTTGCCTGGTCTATCCCTTTACACTTAGAGAATACGTTTATCCAAATAACCCTTAAATAATAGGGCATGCAAGCCGGAAACACAAGACCTTGTAACAGACCAGAGAAAACTTTAAAAAAACGTCATGAGGGTCAAATTTCTGACATATATGCTGTTCGCTGACCAAAAAGTGCCGTTTTTTATGAGTGCCTAGAGTGAGCACAGGCGAATGGAAGCTTTGTTATGCCTGTCTGGAAGGCTTTGGCATATTTCCTGCTGTGACAAAGGTTTTAAAGGTTTTGTCAGGCTTGAAACAACTCTTAAAGGATAGATTTCAGTTAGGGGAAACGGCCTTTAAGTGTGATCAAACACAATTAAGGAGCTAGTATGCGAGACGGATCAATTTTTCGTCAAGGGTCTCTTCTATTTTTTATTTTTTGTGTGGCAGTCTGTTTTCCAAGGTTAAGTTTCAGTTTCGAGGTATTCAAAGGGGAGGTTATTGCGAATCTCAAGCTGAGAAGATCGCCGAACCTGGAAGGCCAGATAATAACAGTGTTGAATAAAGGCGAGAGCGTTGTCGTAAAGGAGAAAAAAGGAGAATGGTTGATGGTGGCCATGGAAACAGAAGAATACGGATGCAGAGGATGGGTATATAGTGAATATGTAAAAACTGGCCCTCTCCAGAAGGGGAACGCCGTTTTAACCGAGCGGGAGTTTATATCCAGTAGGCCTGGGGATATTGCCGGGGTAAAAAGTTGTTTGTCTGTAGGCATGAAGAAGGGGAATGAAAATTACCCTGAAAGACAAGCAGTTAATATTTCATCTGAAGTCACTTGCAAGAACAGGAATAATTCCCAGGTTAGCAACGGGTATGAATTAAAATCCGAAGAAAGCGCAATCGGGTTGATACAAAAACGGACTTCAGGGCGGGACAAGGCTGCTTGCGATTCTCTGGTCCGGGGCAAACCAGAAGAAATTAAACAAAGTCCGTCTCGGCCTACTGTAGAATCAGTTAATTCTACGGTGGTCGTTTTCATAAGAATTTTACTCCGGCTTTCCTCAATGATTCTGGCATGCCTCGCGTTAATACTGTCATATAAGGCCTTTGAATCGGCCCGAGCCTGTCGCCAGACAATCATCCCCATTCATGAATGACGCCTGGTTTTACAAAGGAAACACCAGAAAAGCTGTTCTTAGTTCATAACTTATAATTTCTCCCAGGATTTTTAGGGGCGGGCTATACTGAAAAGCAAGATGGTATATGATCGGCCACCATAAAACCATTAAGAGTAGGTATTACCCTGTCTCCTTTTACCTCCAAGAGATCGGATTCTATTAGTCTTGATAGCATCTCGGAAGATTCTGGAGTGTCAGGAATCAAATCCAGCTCAAACCCGTCCATGGTCCTTGATCCCAGCCAGATCTTCTCTATTTTTAGTTGCTCCTCGGTCAATTCTTCTCGACCTTTGACTGGAATTTGCTCAAGTTCCAGTAAATTGCAATAATTCCTAACAGACCTCACATTCCACCAGCGGCTTGAGCTGTAAAATGAGTGGGCAGAGGGACCGAGTCCCAAATATGGTATATGTCGCCAATACTTACGGTTATGACTGGAGAAAAATGCCTCCTCTCTAGCGTAATTAGAAATTTCATAATGGATATACCCGCTTCCCCTAAGGATATCGGATGTAGTGCGAAAAAAATTGCATTCCTCTTCCTCTCTCAGCTGGCTGAGTTGACCTTTTTCTTTCTGTCTCCAGAACTGTGTGCCTTTCTCAAATGTCAGCTGATAGCAGGAGATATGTTCCGGCTGGAGTTCGAGAGCCTGTTTCAGAGTTTTCTTCCAGCCTTCCAGCGGCTGACCCTGCAGTCCGTAGATAAGATCTATTCCTATATTATTAAATCCGGCTTTTCTCAGGGCTTCCAGTGAGTTTACAGCATCTCCAGCAGTATGCAGTCTGCCTAAAAATGCTAGGATTTGATCTTCAAAGGACTGGATTCCTACGTTAACCCTGTTGATCCTCAACTCTTTGATCTTTCCGATTTTTTCCCGGGTCAGATCGCACGGGTTTGCCTCTATGGTGATTTCGCTGTCTTGAGAGAAGTTGAAGTGGCTGAACAGGTGGAGCATTATTATTTCCAGAGCTATCTCATCCAGAAACGTCGGCGTGCCTCCCCCTATATAAAGACTGTCAAAATTCCTGAATTTTTTATCATAGGCGCTGGTTTCCTTTATAAACGCCTTCAGCCACCGATCCTTGAGCCTCATGGATGGAACTGATGCGAAGGCACAGTAAGGGCATTTACTTCTGCAAAATGGGACGTGCACATAAAGTCCGAGTTCCCTTTCGATTGCGGCGCTCGATTGGTTAGTTCCTGAGAGCATATTTATAAACGTTCCTATCCTGAGAGATCGTTGGTCGAGGCTCAAGGAAAGGGGCCCGAATTTATTAATTGGCATAAAAAAACCGATGACAGGCAGACGGTACAGCTACCCGCATCGGTTTTTCAAAGACAACCCTAAACTGATTCACAATCGAAATCGCGTCCAGCAAGGATAGGGAGCAGGAGTTACTCCTTAACTACTATTTTGCCCATTTTTGTGCCTATCCAGTCTTTGAAGCTTCCCATCATACCGGGGCTCTTCACCGTAAGCTCACATCTGGCCGTATCGTCGGAATAGAGAGTCCTTGTTACCGCCGTGTATGTTCCGGCAGGCATAGGGGGCTTGGATTTGGATACTATGATCTGTCCCTTGAAAGCATCAATCTTGGCTCTCATGAACTGGCTCATCTTAGTGATCATGCCTACTTGGGCCTCAAACGTGCCGTCATCCTTTACCTGAGCGGTTCCGGCCACGACCTTTTCTTTTTTGCCCTCAACAGGTACATCAAGAAGCTCAACAAGGACTACGTCTTCCGGATCAAAACCCGAACCTTTGAATACGATATTAGTTTTCGAGAGATTTGCTACACCAAGGCGAACCGTGGATGGGTTAACGACCACTTGCGGGCCCTTTATTGAAGGGTCCAGTTGATTTACCTTTGGGGCACAGCCTGAAAGAAGAAAAATGCCTGAAAGAATAATAAGAGAACTGATTGCCAATAGCTTTTTGAGATCCACCTTTTTCATCTTTTCCCTCCTGTCTTTTTGGTAAGAATCACCGCCACCTGCGAAAATGTATAAGAATGAGAGTCCCATGTCAAGAAACATATCATCTCAATATTTTTCGACTTCGCATAATTATATATTCTTCCGCTTGGGAGGGCTAACAATGGCATACCCGTCCACAAGGAGGTTCCCGGACTGATTTGTACAAGTGGTTTTCAGTGTCATGCGGTTTTTCTCAGCCTCTATTTCGAATACTTGGGCCTTGGCTGTTATTGTGTCACCAATTCTTGCGGGTGCAAGAAAGTTCAATTCCTGCTTCACATAAATTGTACCGGGTCCGGGTAGCCCCATGCCGATAACAGCGGATATAAAACCGCCCAGGAGCATACCATGAACTATCCTGCTTTTAAAAAATGTCTCTTGAGCATAGACCTGATTTATATGGGCTGGATTGAGGTCTCCGGTAATACCCGCATACAGGTATATATCTGATTCACTTATCGTTTTTGCAAATTCTGCAAAATCTCCAACCTTTATTTCGTGGATTGTTTTTCCTTTCATTTGCTATTCTACTCCTGTTTTGGGAGTCTGCAGCGCAGCTTTTCCAATACCTACTTATCATCGGACTTAAGGACAGCCACAAAGGCACTTTGTGGTATCGTAACTGAGCCTATCATTTTCATGCGTTTCTTCCCTTTTTTTTGTTTCTCAAGCAGCTTTCGTTTCCTGGTGATATCTCCGCCATAACACTTGGCCGTAACGTCCTTTCGGAATGGTGATATGGTAGACCGGGCTATAATGTTACCACCTATTGCGCCCTGGATAGCTATTTTGAAAAGATGCCTTGGAATTTCTTCTTTAAGCTTGTCGCAGGCATATTTTGCGCGGATTCTTGCCCTATCACGATGCACTATCTGGGAAAGGGCGTCCACTTTTTCTCCATTTACTAGGATATCAAGTTTTACAAGGTCATTTTCACGGTAGTCCAGCAGATAATAATCATATGAACCATATCCTTGGGTTACGGTTTTTAGCTTATCATAGAAATCATATACTACTTCGGCAAGTGGCATATCAAACTGGATTTCCAGTCTGCCGGGAGTAGGGCAGTTAAAATGCGAGTTTTCTCCCCGGCGTTCCATGCAAAGGTCCATGACTGCCCCCATATAACGCTCTGGCGCGAAAATAGTCGCCCTTATGTATGGTTCCATGGCTTTTTCAATAGCTGCTGGTCCAGGGTAATACACGGGGTTATCCACTATTTCGGTTTCACCGTTATTCATTAGGAAGTGGTACTCAACAGAAGGAGCTGTCATTATGATGTACTGGCCGAATTCTCTTTCTAGTCGTTCTTGAACTATTTCAAGATGCAAGAGCCCCAGGAATCCGCAGCGGAATCCCAGACCCAGAGCTGCGGACGTGTCTTTTTGAAAAACAAAAGATGCGTCGTTGAGTTTGTATTTTTCTAGAGACTCGGCCAGTGATTGATAGTCATCAGAAGACACAGGGTACAGGGAGGAAAAAACTACGGGTTTGATGTTTTTGAACCCGGGCAAGGGAGCAGGAGCGGGACGGGCATCGAGGGTTATGGTATCTCCAATTTTGATATCGCTCACGGTTTTGATGCCTGCGAGGACATAGCCTACCTCACCCGCTGAAAGAAGTTTAGCCGGCTCTTTGTTAAGGCGGAAGACACCCACCTCTTCGACCTTATATGTGGCCCGGTTGGACATAAGCCTTATAATGTCTCCGGGCCGAACACACCCGTTGAATATCCTGAGGCTGACAACAGTCCCCCGGAAAGGGTCATAATGAGCGTCAAATATCAATGCCTCCAGTGGTCTGTCGTCACTTCCCTTGGGGGGGGGAATCAGTTTGATAATGACTTCCAGTATATCATCGATGCCTGTTCCTTCTTTGGCCGAGCAAAGGACCGCCTGATCCGAGTCAAGGCCGAGATCTATTTCTATCTGTTCCCTGACACGGTCTATATCAGCGGATGGAAGATCAATCTTGTTGATAACGGGAATGATCACCAGGTCCTGTTCCATGGCCGCATAAAGGTTGGCAACGGTCTGCGCCTCCACTCCCTGCGCGGCGTCGATAACCAGAAGTACCCCTTCGCACGATGCCAAGGCCCGGGAAACCTCGTAGGAAAAGTCAACGTGACCCGGAGTGTCAATGAGGTTGAGCTCGAATGTGCGTCCATTTTTGTCGGTATATGGAAGGGTTATGGCCTGGCTTTTTATAGTGATTCCCCTTTCCCTTTCGATATCCAAATTATCTAAAAGCTGGTCACGGAATTTCCTGTCTTCAACCAAGCCGGTTTTCTGAATCAGACGGTCCGCCAGAGTGGATTTTCCATGGTCTATATGTGCTATTATGCTGAAATTACGCGTTTCACGCATAGTCTTTCATTTTTTTAGTAATATTAATAATGGATGATACTTAAGTATATCCAGAGCTACATTATTGGAAGGTGGATGCAATCATTCAGGTCGCCGCAGCTCATTGCCACAAAAAGGAGCCCCCAGATTCAATCCATACTAAATTTATTTTTGAAAATGGGGGCCAGTTTATTTCTTATGGATCCTCGGGAGGATTGCTACCAACCCAACTCGAGGTATTTATGTATGGAATCGGAGGCTGTCCTGCCTGCCCCCATGGCTAAAATGACTGTAGCCTGGCCTGTAACTATATCTCCGCCGGCCCAGACACCCTTCTTTGTCGTTTTGCCCGTTTCTTCATCAGCGATAATATACCCCCATTTGTTAAGCTGAAGGCCCTCTGTGCTTTTAGCCAGAAGTGGATTGGCACCAGCCCCTACCGCAATTACAGCTAAGTCGCATTCCAGTTGAAACTCAGAACCTTTTATAGGCACCGGGCGTCTCCTCCCTGAGTCATCAGGCTCTCCTAATTCCATTTTTAGACAGTTCATCCCGGTTACGCGGCCGTTTTCATCACCTATGAACGACGTGGGAGCGGTGAGAAGTAAAAATTCTATTCCTTCTTCTTCTGCATGATGTATTTCAGCGGAACGGGCCGGCATTTCATCTCGGGATCGCCGGTATACTATTCGTACCTTCTCCGCCCCCAACCTCATGGCTGTTCGCGCTGAATCCATGGCCACGTTTCCCGCGCCTAATACAATTACGTTTCTGCCTTTTACAATAGGGGTATCGTATTGAGGAAACAGATAGGCCTTCATGAGATTAGCTCTGGTCAAATATTCATTGGCTGAGTAAATGCCGATGAGGTTTTCGCCTGGTATGTTAAGAAAACTAGGAAGACCTGCACCAACCCCGATATATATAGCGTCGAATCCTTCCTCAAACAGTTCATCCAGAGAAACCGTCCTGCCAACTACAGTATTTCTTTCTAGTTTGACGCCGAGCCTTTCAAGAAAGTTTACCTCAGAATAGACGATTTCTTTAGGAAGCCTGAATTCCGGAATGCCGTATACAAGTACCCCTCCAGGCTTATGGAATGCCTCGAATATGGTTACTTCATGCCCTTTAAGTATCAGGTCTCCGGCCACGGTAAGTCCTGAAGGCCCCGAGCCCACTACGGCAACTTTTTTGCCGGTTGGATCACTTTTAGGTGGGAGGTCCCCCTTGCCATGTTCACGTTCGAGGTCAGCCACGAATCGCTCCAGGTTTCCTATAGCCACGGGGTCTTCCTTTTTTCCAAGGATGCAGCGACCTTCACACTGAATTTCCTGAGGACACACCCTGCCACATACTGCGGGAAGAGCGTTTCTTTCCCAGATTTTGCGGATGGCCTTTGTAAATTCTTTCTCTTTTATGAGCTTGATAAAGGCTGGAATATCTATTGAGACAGGACACCCAGACATACAGGTGGGATTTTTGCACTGCAAGCACCTTTCAGCTTCTTTGACGGCCAGTTCCGGGGTGTATCCCAAGGGGACTTCTTCGAAGTTACGTTTTCTGACTTCGGCAGCCTGTTCCGGCATTAACTGCCTGGGTATTTTCTCTTTTTTATCTGATTTTTCTGCCATGCTGTCCTCCCTAGTATCTTATGCTGGCAAGTAGGTGTCTTTATTTATATGAAAGCAAATTACCGTTACATGCCTTTTGCCTGTGGACCGACATTCCGGCGTTTCCTAACCGGTGTTGCATTCACCCAAAAATTTTTCGTATGCTGTGGTCTCTTCCTCTTTATATGCCTGTAGGCGCTGAGCAAGCTCGTCAAAATCAACCTGATGACCGTCGAATTCAGGTCCATCAACACAGGCAAAACGGGTCTTTCCATCGATAGTGACGCGGCAGCAGCCGCACATTCCGGTACCGTCTACCATTATTGAGTTCAGACTAACCAGGGTTCTGACCTTGTATTCGCTGGTCATTTTGCAAACGAATTTCATCATGGGTACAGGTCCTATAGCCACAACCAGCTTTACATCTTCATTTTCAAGCGTCTCTTTGAGCACGTCTGTCACAAATCCGTGATGACCGTAAGAGCCGTCGTCTGTACATACCTTCAGTTTGGTGGAGGCCGCTTTCATCTTTTCTTCTAGGATAAGAAGATCTTTGGTCCTTGCTCCGATTATGGCGATTACATTGTTGCCTGCCTCCTTCAGTGCCCTGGTTATCGGATGCATGACCGCAACTCCCGTTCCTCCCCCGACACACGCAACGGTGCCGAGTTTTTCTATGTGTGTGGGCTGACCTAAAGGACCTATGATGTCCTGGAATGCTTCACCCACCTGCAGGGATTTGAAAAGGGCCGTTGACTTTCCCACGACCTGATATATTATTGTAATCGTACCCTTTTTAGGATCCGTATCAGCCATGGTAAGCGGTATTCGTTCCCCGGTTTCATTGGCCTTAAGAATTACGAACTGCCCCGGCTTGGCCTTTTTGGCGATCAAGGGCGCACTTATTTCGTTCAGGACCACGGTTCCATCGGCCATATCCTGACGTCTCAAGATTTCATACATTACACACCTCCAAATTGTAAGGTCGAATTTAGCAAATTCGCTTTATCATAACTGAAAAGTGCTGTCAAAAGGAAACATGCACAAGGGGAACCATCCCTGGGGGTACAAGGAATGGTTTGGGCTTCAAATCTTTGCATAAGAAGGTCATTTCTAGACCATTGAAAAAGTCCGTGATAGGTTAAAAAGGAGTTTATCAGAGAGCCCACCTTAATATGGATGACCCCCAGGTCAGACCGGCTCCGAAACTTACCAGCAGCGCATTGTCCCCCTTTTTGAGCCGACCTTCCCTGTTAGCCTCGTCGAGTGCGATCGGTATGGTCGCAGAGGAAGTGTTTCCATACTTATGGATATTAGTGTAGACGCGCTCCATAGAAACGCCCAGGTTTTTTGCCAGTGCATTTATGATTCTGATGTTAGCCTGATGTGGAATCACAAGACCAATGTCATCGCTTGAAAGAGAAGTTTGCTTGAAAGCCTCCTTGGCAATGGAGGCCATACATTCAATTGCCCTCTTAAAAAGGCGATTTCCCTCCATTATGAGGTGAAATGGTTTCATATCCAACGGCAGAAGAATATCCGGGGCGTAAGGCTCTCCTTCTGTGGAGTAAAGCAGGTCCCACAGTGTTCCATCCGATTTCAGGTGGGTGGTTAGTATGCCCGGTTCTCGATTATCGGCTGACAGTACCAGTGCGCCTGCACCATCTGCCAGCAGCACGCATGTCCCTCTATCTTTCCAGTTTACGATGCTGGATAGTCGTTCGGCTCCAATTACCAGGGCTTTTTTACTTACTCCGGTCCTTATCGCGTTGTTCGCGGTAGCGAGTGCGTAAAGGAAGCCGGAACAACCAGCAGAGACATCGAAGGCCGCTGCATTTTCGGCTTTCAGGGTCCTCTGAACCATGCAACCTGTTGAAGGGAAAAGCCGATCCGAGGTGACAGTCCCTACTATGATCGTGTCCAGATCCCGGGGCTGAATTCCAGCCATATCCAGGGCTCTCAAGCCAGCCTTGGCAGCCATATCCGTAGTGCTTTCATCTCTTTTCATGGACGAGATGCGCCGTTCCTTGATGCCGCTTCTACGCATTATCCACTCGTCAGTAGTGTCCACCACGCTTTCAAGGTCTTTATTGGAGATGATTTTCTCAGGTATCGCGGATCCCGTCCCTATTATTCGGGCTCCAATTGATTTGCCTTTCATTTTTTTCCTTTTTACTGTTTTTATTGTATTTTCAGTACCTGTTAAACTTTCGCAGATATCATTATTGCAAAATTTTCCTTAATACAAGCTATCGAAATATAGGTAACTTATAGACAGGTGTCAATATGATATTTCAGCAATATTTTCGGGATGGAAATAGGCGACTCGGTGTTTGATAAAGAGATTGCGTTCAGATGAATTCCAAAATGCGGAGAAAATTCATGATTGCTTCGGCCGATTCGGTGGGTCTTTCCATTGGAACGAAATGCCCAGTTTTTTCCAGCGGAAGAAAACTCGCGTTGTTGGCAGTCACCCGGAATCTTTTTACAGCTGCAGGGAGAAAGGTGTCCGACTCCATACCGTAAATTATGAGAGTGGGCAGCCGAAGACAGGGGATATATCGCCAGATATCATGAGAACAGGAGGCGAAGCAGCGTGCTTCCCAGGCTGGATCACATGACAGGCTTACGCTCCCCCGAGTATTTTTCTCTGTCCCTTCCTCTATATAAGCTTCAAGGAAACCGTCTTTCCAGGTATTAAAAGGCTGTTTTTTACTGTAGGCTTCTATTATGGTTTTCCTGTTCGGCCAATCTCTTTTTCGTTTGGCTGCCCGCGCTGAGATTTTGATAAATTTTGAAGTGCCCGTTTTTTTAGCCAAAAACCACCACCACACCCAGGAAAAAGGTAAAATAGTTGGGTCTATAAGGATTAGGGCTCGCACAAGCTCTGGTCTTTTGGCTGCGAGGATCAGGCTTGCCACCGCACCAAGGGAATGTCCTATGGCGATGACAGGTTCATTTAAGTGGGAAAAGAAATGGCCCAGGTCATCAGCAAAAATATTCCAGTCCTTCAATTTTCGAGGGACAGCAGGCGCCCGTGTCCTTCCGTGTCCACGAGCGTCCATTCCAACCACCCTGAGGTCGGGTAGCAGCTTTTTGACCAGCGGGGAGTACATGCCGGCGCAGAATCCGGTGGCATGTGCAAAGTGTGTTAATGGGCCTTTGCCGCCCCAGTCGATATAATGAAAATCTCCATCCATGCCGGAGAAGGTATGATCCTGCCTCATAACTTTTATGCCTATTTTATCACTCGTTTTTCCTTATCCTTGGTGCAGACGATGTCATTAGCAGATTCCAAAAACTGATGAAATTTTTGTTCCTATATTCTATGCAATTTCTGTTTCTCCGCCTCGATCTGGATCAGGTCCCACAGGAGTCTTGCCCCTTTATTGTCAATCGAGCTGACTTCAAGCGGTTTATTACGTATCATTTGTTCCCTGACAGTCATTGACCCTTGTAGAGGGACACCAGATTGAGATCCCCTTCGGATTAAATAATCCGGAGAAGTCTCTTTTCGCCTCAAATTGTCATTATCTTTTGTATACAGGCTCATGGCGTTCTCCGGAGCCTGAGTTCCAGATTCCTTTGAGCGGCCCGGATGGCGAGCCCGCTGTTGATCATTTTAAATAGGGTTGCAAGGACTGATCGGAGTTAAAATTGTATTTTTCCAAGTTTTTGTTTTTTTTAGAGATTACCATGCCTTCCGAACTTTTTCAATCAAATCGTCCAAAAATACTCACAAATCCCGCCGGAAAATCAGGTCACCATCTATTTAATGATTCAGTCTTGTAGACAGAGATTTTTTTCCACCTCCCTTATTTCCGGAGAGGGCAGGCTTATAATTCTTCAGATTTTAAGTTCCTTTGAGAAATTTTTATTCCCTGTGACGAATTATATTGCTATATTATCCTACATTGCTCAATTAATTGGCTTTTTGGCCAAGGAAAAAGCCTGGATAAAGGCAAATTTGCATAATGGGTTGTGCCCGGGGCACATTTTTTTTGTGCAAACAGGCCGTTTAGGACGTTTCTCTAAAGAAAACCTGCATGAAAGGATAAAAAATGGCTGAACCTGAAGATATGTGGCAGTGCCAGACAATTAACTGCGGATACATATATAATCCGGATAAAGGTGACAGAAAAGGCAAGATTCAAAAAGGAACGCTTTTTCAAGACCTGCCTGATGATTGGAAGTGTCCTGTCTGTGGAGCCAGTAAAAAGGCCTTCAGGCCTCTTGCAGGACCAGGGTCAGTTGCTGTGGAAGGAATTTGAAGCCCTGCTAAAAGGAAGAACTCAACTTTATTCCCAGAGGCTTTATCCCTTTAAGCTGTAACGCCGAGCTGTGTTTTGACTGATCCGGCAGTCAAACCAAATTGCGATGTTCCCGCGGAACATTAAGGGGGAAAGGCTGCTCAGCAGTATATTCTTCTTCGATTATTTTTTTCAGAGATTCAGTCAGGTATTTGATACCGTTGGGAGTAAGCCCTTCTGCGTTTTCAAGTATGAACACCGCAGACTCAAGCCCCATGTTGAATGCTCTGTTCAAGTCCTTAAGAGAATACCATTTTTCTGAATAGGTGTTATCCATTCGTATTTCCTCCCGGTTTGATTTGTTTTTGGTCTTAAATTCTTTCAAGTTATGTGCCGAGATGAAATTATTCATGTTTTTTCTTTCGGTATGGAAGCTAACATATTGTAATATAGGCCTTTATCAGAAGCAGGCCTTTCTTGTTAAGTTTAAACATCTTGGCGGATAAACATAATTGTTAAACAAAAATGTACGGAAAAATGTGCCTGCAGCATTTTTTTATACACGGACTATATAAAATTTCGGGATGTGCTTAGCGTCGAAGAAGGAAAAGCTATTAGTCAAGTCTTTGAATCCTACTTGTAAAGCTTAGGATCTATATTGTATTTTTTTATCTTGTACCCAAAGATTCGCTCAGTGGTGAAAAGGTTTTTTGCGGCACGCCGCATATTACCCCGGCTGGTCTTGAGGGCGTCTATCAGTAGCTCGCGTTCAAATCTTTCTACTGCATTATTAAGGGATTGATGCTGTTGTGTTCCGGTCTCTTCGGCAGTCTGGAGGCTGGGGGGTAAGTGGTAGCTATGGATAACCTGGTCATCGCAGAGGAGTACGGCCCTTTCCATACAGTTCTCAAGCTCCCTGACATTCCCTGGCCAGTGGTACTGTATCAGGGCCTCTATGGCTGGAGTCGAGATTCTCCTGATGTCTTTGGCGTATTCCTTCGCGTATTTTTCGAGAAAATAGTCTGCCAGAAGGAGAAGGTCGGCCTCTCTTTCCTTCAGAGGAGGCAGATAGATAGGGTAGACATTCAGGCGATAGAAAAGGTCCTCTCTGAAAACGCCCGATTCTACCTCGAAGGCGAGGTCTTTGTTAGTAGCCGCTATAAGCCGTATATTTACGTTAATGATTCTGTTTCCTCCCAGCCTCTCAAGTTCTCTTTCTTGAAGGACTCGAAGAAGCTTGCCCTGGCTTTCCAGGGCAAGTGAGCCTATTTCATCCAGAAAGATAGTGCCCCCTGAGGCAATTTCAAACTTGCCCTGCTTCTGCTGATTAGCGCCTGTGAAGGCCCCTTTTTCATAGCCAAACAGCTCGGCTTCTACAAGATTAGCGGGCAGTGCCGCGCAATTCACCTTTACCAGAGGGCCGTTGCTTCGAAGGCTGTTGTAGTGAATTGCATTTGCAACAAGCTCTTTGCCGGTTCCGCTTTCTCCGAGCAGTAGGACATTGGCGTTACTTTTGGCCACTTGGGTGATGAGATGGAACACCTCCTGCATCTTATGGCTGTTTCCAATTATATTCGCGAAACTGTACTTTTTGTTGACTTCCCTTCTCAGTCTCAGGTTTTCTTCCCTGAGCACTTCTTTTTCCCTGTTTATCTTTTCAAGGAGTGCCACCTTGTGAGCGATCAGACCACTTATGACTGTCAGGAGTCTTACGTCCTCATCCAAAGGCCCCGAGCCTTCAAAAATTCTGTCCACACTCAAGGCGCCTATAACTCTTCTTCCATCCTCAATGGGTACACAGATAAATGAAATTTTGGACTTGTCGATGCGGCTCCTGGCACCTGTTCGGTCTAGGAAAAGTGGCTCGGTGTCGATATGGGGTATCGCCATAGCCCGCCCGGATTTTATTACACGGCCCGTAATTCCTTCGCCAAGTTTGTATCTACCTTTATCCTTTTCCGATTCGGATATCCCATGGGCGACCTCGACCCGAATCTCAGAGGTTTCAGGGTTCAGCAGAGTAATGGAGCTACGATTCATGTTTAGATACCTGGAGAGGAGATCCAGAACCTTATAAAGAGAGCTTTTAAGATTTTTTGGATCAAGAGAGGAATGGATAGCCTCAGTTATTTCGTATAAACAGCTTATCCCATCCGATCTCTGGCTTATAAGCTTTTCAGTCATGGAAGCAGTTCCCTTTTAATCCTGGTTAGACTGTCGATAAAACGGTAATCAGCATATAAAAAACTTAGATATTTGTATCGGCGCAAAAAGATTTGTTTTGAAAATACAGAAATGTAAATCTAATGACAACCTGTTTTTATGGAAAAATCCCGTTAGATCAACATACTTGATATTTTATCCGGTCCAATATATTCTCCCACACACGGTTTTTTTAACCTATAAGCATTATTATAGGTTCCAGTTGCGTAACCGCTTTCGCAGATGAAGTGGCTTTTTGTGGAGATAGAGATGCCGAAAGCTCATCTTTTTTAGTAGAGGGATACCTTTGTGAGCCCAGGATCCGTTCAAAAGATACCCGTGTCGTGCAATAAGGACTGTGGTGGAGCATGCCCCCTTATCGCCCATGTTCGTGAAGGCCGTGTAAGAAAGATAACAAACAACCCTCTGGGTGGACCTTATATGAATGGGTGTGTCAGGGGGTTCCAGGCGGCAAAAATTCTCTATTCACCCGAAAGGCTGCGTAAGCCTTTGATGTCGAGAGGGCCTAGAGGGGCCGGGGTTTTTAAAGAGATCGAATGGACTGATGCCCTTGATATCATATCTGAAAAGCTGGACCGTATAAGGAGCGAGAGCGGCGGGCATGCAATATTGCCTTTGGGTGGTTCAGGTTCTTTCAGGGGTGCCTTGCATAGTACTGCCCGGTTGATACAGCGTTTTCTGGCACTATCTGGAGGATATACCGGAACCTTTGGAAATTACAGTTCTGACGCAGCCTCTTTTACCCTGCCTTTTGTTCTGGGGAGGTCGTGGGTGGGGATAGATCCCGGTACGTTACAATCAAGCAATCTAATCCTGCTCTGGGGAGCGAATATTTCGGATTGCCGGTTCGGTACTGAAATGCCCGCCAGGATAAGGGAAGCTAAGAAAAGGGGAGTAGAGGTAATAGTAATCGATCCCAGAAAGAGCAGGACTGCGAGCGAACTGGGTACCCGCTGGGTACCTGTACTGCCAGGAACGGATACGGTTCTGATGATGGCCGTCCTGTATATCCTTATAGAAGAAGACCTGATAGACAAAACCTTCATAGAAAAATACAGCGTCGGCTTTGACTCGCTCAAGAATTATGTTCTCGGCCTGGGCGGCAAGGATATGGAGCCCAAAACACCAGCATGGGCGGAAAGAATATGCGGTACTCCAGCGAGGGACATTGTACAACTGGCGAGGCAATATGGCAGGAATGGTCCTGCTGCACTTATTCCCGGTCTTTCCATTCAAAGGACCATAGGGGGAGAAGAATCGGTGCGAATGGCCGTGGCCTTGCAGGTTGCTACCGGCAATTTCGGAAAGATGGGGGGATCATCTGGAGCTGTCCCCTGGTTCGGTTTACCTGGCCCCTCGATCAGGGCGTTAGAGATTCCTGTTAATCCGAGTAAAGGCCGCATACCCCTCTACAGGTGGGCGGATGCTGTTCTGGAAGGTACAGGTGGAGGTTTTCCCGGTGAAATCAGGGCAATTTATAACGTTGGCGGCAATTACCTGGTTCAGGGAAGTGATATCCAAAAAAATATTCGAGCTTTCGAAAAGGTTAAATTTTCAGTATGCCACGATTATTTCATGACGCCAACGGCAAAGTACTGTGATTTGGTCCTACCAGTGACCACCTTTCTTGAGAAAGAAGATATAGTGCTTTCGGATGGTGGCAACTATCTGCTTTTTTCCAACAAGGCCGTTGAACCCCTTGCTGAGGCAAGGGATGATTATGATATTTTTACTGAACTGGCTGGAAGACTTGGGTTTAAGAAAGAATTTACTGAGGGCAGAAGTAAGGAAGACTGGTTGAAGTTTATGATATCGGGTTCTGAAGTGCCTGATTATGAAGAATTCAGGCGCGACGGAATTTATTGGGGTAGCGATCGAAGGAGGGTGGCTTTTTCAGATTTTATCAAAGATCCCGAAGCCCATCAACTTGGTACGCCTTCGGGACTCGTGGAAATTTCATCAATAGCCTATGCAAAGACAGGTTTTTCAGATTTTCCTGAATGCAGGTTTCTACCTGTGGAAGAGGAATACCCCTTAAGGCTGGTTACACCCAAGTCTAGAAACAGGGTACATTCTCAGAATTATAATATATCCTGGTTCAAGGACCGGGAAAAACAGGCACTCTGGATAAACCCTGAGGATGCCGCCTTGAGGGGAATAAAACAAGGGAGCGAAGTGTTGGTAGAAAGTCCTGAGGGCAGGGTTTGTATTGAGGTCCGTATAACTGAAGAGATCATGAAAGGTGTCACCTGTCTGCTGGAAGGTGCGTGGCCCTGTTTTAATTCGAATGGGATCGATTACGCTGGCTCGCCAAATGTGCTGACTTCTACCGTCCCTACCACCCCAAGCCAGGGTTCGCGTACACATTCAGTATTGGTCCGGGTTAGACCGGCGGTTCCAATTTCTCAGGGAACTTTGTAATAATGCAAGGAAGGGCCTCTTTGATATCCGCTCTAAAACTTCGTTAAATGTTTAAGTAATAGCCTGAGGCAATGGTGCCAGGGGGACATTCGTTAAAAGCTCTTTAATCGAAACTGATAACAGTCGTGCAATTTTTGACCAAGGAGGAAAACTATGAAGGATTTGAAAGGCAAGGTAGCCGTGGTTACAGGCGCCGCGAGTGGAATTGGACTTGAAACAGCCCGGCTTTTTACGAGGGAGGGGATGAAAGTTGTTCTTTCGGATGTTGAAGAAGGCCCCCTGTTCAAGGTGGAGAAAGAGATGAAGGCGGATGGGGCTGAGGTTCTTTCTGTTGTAACAGATGTATCAAAGTCTGACGATGTGGAGGCCTTGGCACAAAAAACCCTGGACGCCTTTGGTGCGGTGCACGTGCTCTTCAATAATGCCGGTGTCAGCGGTGTGCTGACTTCCATATGGGAAACCACTCTAAAGGATTGGGAATGGATTCTGGGTGTCAATCTGTATGGTGTAGTCCATGGAATCCGTACATTTGTTCCAATAATGTTGAAGCAGGATACCCCCTGCCACATAGTTAATACAGCATCTTTGGCCGGTATCACAGCCGGACCGGCATTGGGTGCATATAAGGTCAGTAAACATGGTGTGTTTTCCTTATCAGAGACCCTGTATCATGAACTGACCAGGCAAAAATCCAAAATTAAAGTTTCGGTTTTGTGCCCGTGGTGGACCAGAACCGGCATGATGGAGTCCGATAGAAACCGCCCCGCTACACTTCTTAACCAGGAGGGGAAATCAGATCCCGGCCTGGAAAGAGTAGAACAGATTCTCCGTCATGTTATCGAAACCGGAAAACCACCGGAGGAGGTGGCTGATATAGTATTGCAGGCTATCAGGGAGGAAAGATTTTATATCTTTACCCATGAAGGCTCACTGGATCATGTTAAGTTGCGTATGGAAGACATTTTAAACAATCGCAACCCTTCCAAGCCTCTGAATGCTTAATCCGATTTGTAGCCAGGCGTGGATGCAAGCATATTTAAATAAGTTTTATTTCCCCAAAAGGTCTCCAAGGGGCAGCTGCGGAGGTTAACAGGCTCTCCGGCAGTTGGAATGGGGACGAGGGGGGATTCTTGTCAATATTATCAAGATCTAGCGAGCCATCATTTACATTATGGCTCAGTAGGAGGAGAACATGAAGGAATTTAAAGACAGGGTGGCTGTAGTGACAGGCGCAGCGAGCGGTATTGGACTCGAAACGGCCCGTTTATTTGCCAGGGAGGGAATGAAAGTGGTTCTTTCAGATGTTGAGAAGGGACCTTTGTCTAAGGCCGAGGAAGACATCAGATCGGAAGGGGGAGTTGTGCTGTCAGTGTTGACCGATGTGTCAAAGGCTGATGATATAGAAAGACTCGCGAAAAAAACCCTGGATACTTTCGGCGGCGTTCATGTGCTTTTTAATAACGCTGGTGTGTCGAGCAATCTTGACTATGTCTGGAAAAGCACTTTAAGGGACTGGCAATGGGTCTTGGGGGTGAACTTGTATGGGGTTGTCAACGGCATTCGAACCTTTGTTCCCATTATGCTTGGCCAGGATGTTCAGTGCCATATAGTCAACACCTCATCCGAGGCCGGGATAACGGCGGGCCCGGCTCTCGGGGCTTATAAAGTCAGCAAGCATGGGGTCTTTTCGCTTTCAGAGACTCTATACCACGAGCTGACCCGTATTAAGTCGAAGATAAACGTTTCTGTTCTGTGCCCCGGTCCGACTCGAACCGGAATAATGGAATCAGACAGGAATCGAGATGATATTCTGTTGAATGATTCAGATGAGGAAGATTTAAATCCTTACGTAGAAAAAGCGGAACAGGCCCTTCGCAGTGATATTGAAACAGGGAAATTTCCTTCAGAAATCGCCGAGATAGTTTTAAATGCGATCAGAGATGAGAAGTTTTATATTTTTACCCACGAAAGTACTATGAATAATATAAGATTGCGTATGGAAGATATCTTGAATGGACGTAATCCTTCCAGACCTTTCAGGCCCTGATACCTTATAACAATTGAAGCGCGGCTTTTAGGGTGAGTTTGCAGGCTGGGCTGAAAAGACAGAGAGGAAACGGGCAGCAGTAGAGAATTATAGGGACTGACAGTTATTCCAGACAATACTTGTTGAATGTCTCATCTATTGGGACAGGGTATTCCCCGTTAAAGCATGCCAGACAAAGATCTGTTAAAGGGATTTCAGTCGCCTTCACCAGGTTGGATATACTCAGGTAGCCCAGGCTATCCAGTCCTATGAAGTCCCGGATCTCTTCAACAGATTTTTGTGCAGCGATCAGTTCTCCCCTGGTAGTGAAATCAATACCATAATGACAGGGATAACGATGCGGTGGACAGCTCACAAGCATGTGAACTTCCTTTGCGCCTGTTTTTTTCAATGCCTTGATCCTCGTTTTGGCAGTAGTTCCCCTGATAATGGAATCTTCTATTATTAAGACCCTCTGGTCTTTTAGCAGATCTTTTACAGGATTGAGCTTAACCTTAACCCCGAAGTCACGCATAGCCTGTGACGGCTGTATAAATGTTCTTCCTACATAATGGTTTCGGATCATCCCCATCTCCAGCGGCTGTCCGGACTGCTTGGCGTAACCTATGGCAGCATAATTTCCAGAATCGGGAAATGGCATGACGAGATCGACTTTAATCGGGTATTGTTTCGCCAGAAGCTCCCCCTGTTTTTTGCGGAATTGGTATACATTCTGCCCGAATATTTCACTGTCCGGCCTGGCAAAGTATATCAGCTCAAAGATACAGAATGCCTTACGATGCTTTTCTACAGCATACACGCTGTGAAGACCTTCTCTGCTGATGATCAGGGTTTCTCCTGGATCGATATCCCTGATGTACTCGGCTTCCACTAGGTCGAGTGCGCAGGTTTCAGAGGCGAGGATAAAACCCGAGTCAAGTTTTCCCAGACATAGAGGCCTAAACCCGTTAGGATCCCTTGCTGCTACTAGAGTATCCTCGGTCATTATTATCATTGAGTAGGCCCCCTCTATACTGGCCATGGTTTGAATTACAGCCTGTTCAATCCCTTCTTTGAGGTGCTTAGCGATAAGGTGAAGCACGACTTCGCTGTCCATCCCAGTCTGGAAAATAGACCCACTGCTTTCGAGTTCAGACCTTATACGGCGGGCGTTGACCAGGTTTCCATTATGAGCTACAGCCAGGCATTTACCGGAGTGCTGGACTTTTAGCGGCTGGGCGTTTACCAGAAGAGATGACCCAGTCGTAGAGTAGCGCACATGCCCAAGCGATATGTTGCCCTTTAGTTTTCCGAGTATGTTCTCGTTAAAGACTTCCGGAACAAGCCCCATGGCCTTGTATTCTCTGACCTTCTCGCCATCTGAAGCGACTATACCTGCGCTTTCCTGGCCCCGGTGCTGCAAGGCATAGAGACCAAAATAAGTGAGCTTGGCAGCGTCTTCATGCCCGTATACTGCGAATATGCCGCATTCTTCTCGTGGGCGTGGCTTCTGTTCGTATGAAAGGCAACGCTTTTCGTTGTGATGAAAATGAATGTCCATGTTTGACTGCCTTAAGCTACAGGTTTTTTACCCGTGATATTCTTGTATGGTTTTTACGTCGGGTTCCTTTCCGGTAAGAGCTTTGATTGCCAGGGCGGTGGCTCTGGCCCCTGCGAGAGTTGTCGTATAGGGGATATTAAATGTCACCGCGGCGCGCCTGATGGAATAGGATTCGGAGACCGCCTTTTTGTTTTTTGTAGTATTAATAACCAGGTCTACCTTTCCGTTTTTTATTAGGTCGACTATATGAGGCCTTCCTTCTCTTACCTTGTTTACCTTTCTGTTTTTGATGCCATGTTTCGAGAGATATTCGGAAGTCCCCCGTGTAGCAAATATGTTGAATCCCAGGTCGCTGAGAAGTGTTGCAGTATTAATAAGGCCGGGTTTGTCTTGATCCTTTACGCTTATGAACACTGTACCTTTTAAAGGCAGTGTCTGCCCGGCTGCAAGCTGGGCCTTGGCAAAAGCCATACCGAAAGATCGATCAATTCCCATAACCTCACCGGTGGATTTCATCTCAGGTCCAAGTATAGTATCCACTTCCTGGAACCTGCTGAATGGAAACACCGATTCCTTGCATGATATATGGTTGGGAATAACCTCTTTAGTCAGTCCCAGCTCTTTGAGCGATTTTCCCATAATGACCTTTGTTGCAAGTTTTGCAAGAGGCACACCCGTTGACTTGCTCACAAATGGGATAGTCCTGGATGCCCTCGGGTTGACCTCTAGAACATAGATATCATCACCCTTGATCGCGTACTGTATGTTCATAAGACCTATGACATCCAGTTCCAGGGCGATTGCCCTGGTATGATGCAAGATCCTTTCCTGCATGTCGCTGTCCAGGGATACCGGGGGAAGGGCACAGGCGCTGTCTCCACTGTGAATTCCGGCTTCTTCGATGTGCTCCATTATGCCACCTATGACCGTGTCGGCACCGTCCGAAATGGCGTCCACATCAATCTCCGTGGCTCCTTCCAGAAATCTGTCAATCAATATGGGTTTACCAGGAGAAACCTGAACTGCGGTTTCCATGTAAGACGCCAGATCTTCACTGTCGTATACTATCCTCATGGCCCTGCCTCCGAGTACAAAGGAGGGTCTGACAACAACCGGGTATCCTATTTTTTCCGCCACGTCTAATGCCTGCTTTTGATTTGAGGCGATTCCGTTTTCCGCTTGAAGTATATCCAGCTTTTTCAGCAGAGTCTTAAAACGCTCCCGATCTTCAGCCCGGTCTATACTGTCGGGGCTTGTTCCAAGAATATTAACCCCTGCCTCCGCCAGGGGAACAGATATATTAAGAGGCGTTTGTCCTCCGAACTGGACAATAATACCCTCGGGCTTTTCCTGCTCCACGATATTCAGGACATCTTCTGTCGTTAGTGGTTCGAAATATAGTCTATCAGAGGTGTCGTAGTCTGTGCTGACAGTCTCTGGATTGCTGTTCACCATTATGCTTTCTATGCCCATCTCCCTGAGAGCAAGGGACGCTTGCACGCAGCAGTAATCGAATTCAATACCTTGGCCTATTCTGTTAGGCCCTCCCCCCAGGATAATAACTTTTTTCTTTGCTGAAGGGCACAGCTCGTTTTCTGTTTCATATGTCGAGTAATAATATGGAGTATATGCCTCAAACTCAGCCGCACATGTATCTACCAGTTTATATACCGGATTAACTCCTTTTGATTTACGTATCTGCCTGACTGTCTGTTCATCGCTACTTGAAATCATAGCCAGTTGCATATCTGAAAAGCCGCATTGCTTTATTTCAATCCAGAAGTCCTGTTCCCAATGTTCAGGGAAGGAGCCTTCTCTCACCAGCCTGATTAGCTGTTTATTTACGCTGTTCAGTTGCCTGAAATTATGCAGAAACCAGGGATCGATTCCTGTAAGCTCATTTATCCTCTCCAGGCTGATGCCCAGGTCAATAGCTTCAAAAATTTGAAATATCCTGTTAGAGTTAGGGGTTATAAGGGACTCTTCCAGGCCCTGAAGATCCTGGGACTTTTTCCAACCGGTGGAATCCAGGCCAAACCTCCCTATTTCCAGAGATCTGACAGCCTTATTGAGCGCCTCTTTAAAAGTCCTTCCGATAGCCATTGTCTCTCCTACGGATTTCATTGACGTGCTTAGCTTATCAGAAATTCCGGGAAATTTTTCAAATGTCCATCTGGGGATTTTGACCACGCAATAGTCTATTGTGGGCTCAAAGGCTGCGAGGGTTTCACGGGTGATATCATTGGTTATTTCATCCAGGGTATATCCCACCGCCAACTTGGCAGCGATTTTCGCAATTGGAAATCCTGTGGCCTTTGATGCAAGTGCAGAACTTCTCGATACCCGGGGGTTCATTTCTATAACTACTCTTTCGCCGGTTTCAGGGTTTATCGCAAACTGGATATTAGAGCCTCCTGTTTCCACACCTATCTCTCTAATGATAGCAATGGAGTCATCTCTCATTGCCTGGTATTCAACATCAGTAAGGGTTTGTGCGGGTGCCACTGTTATACTGTCTCCAGTATGTATGCCCATGGGATCCAGATTTTCTATTGAACAGATTATGACTACATTGTCTTTAAAATCTCTCATAACCTCGAGTTCATATTCTTTCCAACCAATAAGGGATTCTTCCATAATGATTTCAGAAATTATGCTGGCTTCGAGACCTGCAGCGGCGAGGATTTCCATCTCCTCTTTGTTGTAAGCAACTCCGCTCCCTATTCCGCCAAGTGTAAAACTAGCCCGGATAATGAGGGGATAACCGATTTCCTCTGCCGCCTTACGTGCCTGGCGCATATTTCTCGCTATGTAATTTTCAGGAACTCGAAGGCCTATGCAACCCATAGCGTCTCTGAATTGCTCTCTATCTTCAGCTTTGAGGATTACCGGAATGGAGGCACCTATAATTTCCACCCCCATTTTTTCAAACAGACCGGTCTCTGCAATTTTAACCGCGGTATTGAGCCCGGTCTGTCCTCCAAGTGTGGGCAGGACCGCCTGTGGCTTCTCTTTCTTGATAATTTTTGCAACAAATTCGGGCGTAACCGGTTCTATATAAGTCCTGTGGGCTACTTCCGGGTCGGTCATAATGGTGGCTGGGTTACTGTTGACAAGAATGACTTCATACCCTTCTTCCATCAGAGCTTTACACGCCTGGGTTCCGGAATAGTCGAATTCACACGCCTGGCCAATAATGATTGGGCCCGAGCCTATGATTAAAATTTTTTTTATGTCAGAACGTCCCGGCATAAGCTGAGTCTAATTTTAAATAAAAACCATAATCCACCAGTTTTACTGGTGGGTCCGAGCTATGCTAA
>CAZVGY010000049.1:0-25658 GCA_964627015.1 uncultured Desulfobacteraceae bacterium | reverse complement strand
GATATTTTACACTGAAAATTTACCAGGCTTTATTCAACTAAATTGGAGAAGAACCTAATTTTTTAAGGTTTTGGTGAGAAAGCTGGATACGGGAATACTATATAAACTTCGGGGCCTTGGCCGGCCGCTTAGGTCTTTTTTGCGGCCTTTCCGAAAAAACATGGAGACCGGGGAAGACAGGATGCGCATATGGACGAAGAACAGGCTCGTAATGCGTTGCCTTTTACACTTTCCTTGCCTGATTCTAATATTTATGGTTGGTTGCGGCCTGATCAGCGAGGACAAGGAAAATATAGTCCTGGTAGTCGGCTCCAGCAAGATAACCACTGACCAGATTAAACGGGACCTGGAATTTATAGGGGGCGGAGTTGCCATTCCGGAAAATCCAGAGGAGGGCATCAGGGATAGGCTGCTAAAGAGACTCATAGACCATTATTTGATTTTGGAATATGGAAAGGAAAACAATATTAAAGTCTCTGAGGATGAGCTTACCGCCGCCTTAAATGAGATTAAGGCGGGTTATAAGGGAGAAGCCTTTGAGGAATCTCTGCTTCGCGGCTATGTAGACTTTGAAGAGTGGAAGGCCAGGTTCAGAGATCGTTTGCTGGTCGGCAAGATTATAGAAAAGGTGACCAAAAGCGTGCCCTACCCGAGTTATGAAGACATGAAGCGATATTATGAAGAGAATCGGGAGCAGTTCAGGTGCCCTAAGATGTTGGAGTTCAGACAGATCGTGACCAGGACAAAAGAAGAGGCACAGAACGTGCTCGATCGTCTTAATCAAGGAGAGGACATGGGTGAACTTGCCAGAAAATTCTCAGTGGCCCCCGAAGCACAGCAGAGTGGCAGAGTAGGGTGGGTAGGGAAGGAACATCTGGAGGAATCAATGGCTGAGGTGCTTTTCTCATTGCCACAGGGCAGGATAAGTCCAATTGTAAATACACCTTATGGATATCATATTTTTGAAGTATTATCTGTTCGATCTGAGGGTTTTAAGGATATAACAGAGGTTGTTTCAGATATAGAATCAATACTACTAAGGAAGAGGCAGGCGTCGGCCTTTAAGTCATGGTTGAAGGATTTGAAAAGGCATTCAACCGTCAAGGTGAACAATGAGCTTCTGAAGAGAATGGAGTTGTCCTAAATGAAGGAACTTAAGATTTTTTTCCTATTTGTGATTTTTTTGGCTACTGGATTATGTCCATTGCATAAGGTTTCAGCCGATATTTGCAACAGGGTAGTGGCTATTGTGAACGATGACATCATTACACTATACGAGCTGGACCGGAAAATCAGAGAGATGACCGGTGTATCGAGCTATGAACTTAGAGCAAGAGATGAGAGGGCCTATATCCAGACCCGCCGTAATGTACTGGACCTTCTGATTAACGAGAAGATCTCGCAGGAGAAGATCCGTGAACTGGGGATAGAAGTTTCTGAGAATGAGGTGGATTCTACTATTGAAAAAATAAAAATGAACAACGGGTTGACCCATGAAGGGTTACTTGCCGGGCTTAAAGAGCAGGGGATCAGCTATGAATCATACAGGGAAAACATAAAGGATCAGCTCGAACGTGTTCGATTAATAAACTTTGAAGTAAAGTCAAGGATAATTGTGACAGAAGAGAAGATTCGAGAGTATTACGATCAGAACAGAGAGCAGTTCTCTACAAAGGAAAAAGTACATCTCGCTACTATTATCCTAACGAATGAGGGCAGGGCAAACCAGGAGTCCGCTGAAAACCTTCGCGGCAGGGCAGAAGAGATCTATCTGAGGCTCAGGCAGGGAGAGGATTTCGGCGAACTGGCAAGAAAATTTTCTCAAGGGCCTGGAGCTCAGGAGGGCGGGGATATCGGCTTTTTGGCTGCCTCGGAACTCGATCCTGAACTTGCCTCTGTTGTAAAAAATATGACTGTTGGAGAAGTTTCAGATCCTATTACCAGAGGGGGAGGTTCTGCTCTGCAGGTGATTAAACTTTTGGAGAGGAGAGAAGGAACCGTTAGACCTTTTGAAGAGGTCAAGGATAGCATTTCTGATATCCTCTATAGAGCGGAAGTGGACAAAAGGTATTCAGCCTGGATCAAAGAGCTGAGAAAAAAGGCGTACACAAAGATTATTTTTTAAGACACAGTTGGAAATGAGCCAAAATCAATTTTATAAACCGGATACAGAGGGTGAGAATAATAAATCTGCCTGTGATGATAGCATAGGGGCTATTTTCAGGGACGAAAGAGAAAAGATGGGTCTGACCTATGCCCGGCTGTCCGAAATTACCCGGCTGAGGCCCTATACCCTGGAAGCGCTGGAAAATGAGGACTGGGACAGTCTTCCCTCATCGGTTTTCGTAAAGGGTTTTATCCGCTCCTACGCACGTGCCCTAAAATTGGAAGAGGGGCGGATCATGGAACTCTATCAAAAGGCCGTCCCCGAAAAGATCGAGTCTTCAAGTTTTATTACCGAGCCCTCAAAGAGGCCTAAAAAAGCTTTCATCTTGCTGGCAGCTTTACTGGTGATAGCAGCAACCGGTTATTACGTTATAAAAGAGTATCGCTTTCAAGAGCCTGATGCAACCCAGCCTTATACAATGAAGGATTCAGGCGATATCCTGGCAAGGTCTGAGGAAGTTCATCAATTAACTCAGATGGAGCATCGGAATTCAGCCGGTCAGGAGAAAAAAGCTGTTTATTCTGTTGCTGCGGAACTTTCGGGCGTTCCCGAAGGATTGATTTTAGAAGAGCTTGAGGTTCCGTTGACTCCTGCTGAGGAAATGGTTCAGGAATCCGCCTCCATGAGTAAGCCTGAAGATAAAATCGCTGAGCAACCCACCGGTTTTATGACGCTCAGGGCCGAAGTCACAGAAAAGACGTGGGTAAGGATCTTTGTCGATCAACAGGAACCAAAGGAATACATGTTTCGTCCGGGTGCAAGTCCTGAATGGAAGGCGAGGCAAGGCTTTGAATTGTTAATCGGGAATGCCCATGGGATTAATCTTAAGTTCAATGATAAGAAAATCGATGACCTTGGTGAGAGAGGGCAGGTTGTTCGTTTGAAAATGCCAGAAGACTACGAAAGGAGGCATTCACAGTAATAAATTGGAAAATGCTCTTGATATATTAGAAGGAAGAGGTTTTGTAGAACAGGTAACCGACCGTAAACTTTTAAATGAGATCTTACAAAATCCGATAACCTGCTACATAGGTTTTGATCCTACTGCCAAGAGCCTTCATGCGGGCAGTCTTCTTCCCATAATGTCTCTGGTACATATGCAGATGGCAGGGCACAGACCAATTGTTGTCATTGGAGGAGGCACTGCTCTGGTGGGTGATCCCAGCGGCAAAACTGAGATGCGCAAAATAATGACTCGGGAGGAGATTAATGAAAATGCGGAAGCTATTAAGGCGCAGCTTTCCAGGTTTTTAGACTTCAGCGAAGGCAGAGCACTCATGCTGAATAACGCGGATTGGCTCACAAGTTTGAATTACATAGATTTCCTGAGAGATATCGGCCGGCATTTCAGCGTTAACAGGATGCTGGCTGCTGAGAGCTATAAGGCACGGCTGGAAACGGGTCTAAATTTTATAGAGTTCAATTATATGCTCCTTCAGTCTTATGATTTCTGGTATCTATTCAAACACTACAATTGCAGCCTGCAGATGGGCGGAAATGATCAGTGGGGAAATATAATCGCGGGAGCCGATCTCACAAGGAGGCTCGAAGGAGGGACTGTCCAGGGTTTGACATTCCCTCTCCTGACCACATCTGCTGGAATCAAAATGGGGAAGACACACAGGGGAACTGTCTGGCTTGATCCTGAGCTGACATCACCTTATGAATACTATCAGTACTGGATAAACCAGGATGATCGGGATACAGCGCGTTTTCTTGCACTTTTTACTCTCCTTCCCCTGGATGAAGTTCGGCGGCTGGGAGCCTTGAAAAACGAGGAAATAAGAGAGGCAAAAGAGTGTCTGGCTTTTGAAGCCACCAGGTTATGCCATGGTGAAAAGCAGGCTGAGCAGGCCAGGCAGGCCTCACGGCAGTTGTTCAGTTCCGAAAAATCGCCACCTTCTGAGGCTGTCCCGACATTCATCTTAAGTTCGGAAACGCTTAAGCAGGGTATCCCCGCTTACATTTTATTTGAAGAGACCGGGCTGGTTAAGACGAGGAGTGAGGCTCGCCGCCTGTTATCCCAGGGCGGGGGATACGTGGGTGGTAGAAGAGTTCAGGCGTTTGACCAGATAATCGATTCGAGCGATTTGACGGATAATTTCCTGTTACTCAGGGCGGGAAAGAAGAAATATATGAGAGTCATAACGGGCTGAGTCGGAATTAGTTTTGCTGGTTGTTTTTTGAAACTCATCAGGAGTATTTAAGGGCCATCTGTATGGCAGAGATAGAAGATAATACAATTGATGAAGAAGAGATAGAAGAGGTTGAGAATAGTTCTTCTCTTCCTGTACCCCCCGATCAGTTGCCTCTTGTTTTAGACGAGGACAGGCCCTTAGTCCCTTTTGACCCATTCCAGCTGTATCTTCTGGAAATAAAAAAATATGATCTGCTTACACGGGAAGAGGAGAAGGAACTGGCCATAAAAGTTAAGGAAGAGAAGGACGAAAAGGCAGCATATAAAATGATAACCTCTAATCTCAGGCTGGTTGTAAAGATAGCGATGGACTTTCACCGTTACTGGACAAAGAACCTTCTGGACCTTATCCAGGAAGGAAACCTGGGGCTTTTGCAGGCCGTGAGAAAATTCGACCCCTATCGGGATATCAAATTTTCCTATTATGCTTCATTCTGGATTAAGGCTTACATGCTGAAATTCATAATGGATAACTGGAAACTGGTAAAAATAGGAACGACCCAGGCCCAGCGCAAGCTGTTCTTTAATCTGGCCAAGGAAAGGAGCAAGCTTATATCACAGGGTTTTGATCCGGAGCCGAGACTTCTGGCTCAGAGGCTGGATGTGAAGGAAGAGGAGGTCGTGGAGATGAGCCAGCGTCTTGGAGGATGGGAGGTCTCTCTGGACTCTCCAACAGGTGATGACGATTCAAGAGAGGCTTATGGTGCCCTTCTTCCCGATCCCGGCATACGAGCTGATGACGAGATTTCAGAGGCCCAGGGAAGATCCCTGCTTTCTGAAAAACTTGAGGAATTCCGTTCCACTCTTTCAGGGAAGGAAGCAGATATATTTGATAATCGAATTATGGCGGAAAAACCCAAGACGCTTCAGGAACTCGGGGACAAGTATAATATTTCACGCGAAAGGGTACGTCAGATCCAGAGCAGGATTATAAAAAATATAAAGAAGTGGCTCAAGGAGGAGATTCCTGATTTTGAGGAGGAATATTCCGATTTTTTGGAATAGCATTTCACATCTCCTGTAAGACCCTTCAGCAAGGCCCCGTGGTGTGGTTACCGGAAACTTTATTTCTCCACATGGCTGGTGGTCCCGTAAAAACACAATCCTTACAGATCAGAAAGTCAAATGAAAATTGATAATATTAGATTATTTGAATACCCGGTCCTCTCAATTGCACTGGGACTTATAATAGTAACATTCCTGCTTCCCGCGTGCGCCCGGTTTGCTCCCCCCGATATAAATCCAGCAAAGGAGGCTGAATCCAAAAAGGAAATTACAGCCTTGAAACACGATGAATCCCCCAGGGATTCTTATGAAAATTTTGCTTTGGCCTCTATCGCAATTCAGCACGGCCGTTATGAGGAGGCACGCAAATACCTTTCCCAGGCAATTTCAGGCGATCCAGATTCTCTTTACCTGTGCCGTAAGATGGCATTACTGCTGAAGGAACTAAAACAATATGAAGATGCACTGACTTACGCGACCCGGTGTGTTGAACTAGATTACGAGGACATTGGTAGCCGTGTTCTTCTTGGGGATCTTTACGCCTTAACCGATGATGATGCCTCCGCCCTTGAACAATATGGTATGGCGCTGAAACAGGATCCTGACGACGATCGGATAAGACTCCTTATGACTACTATCTATATCAGGAAGGGCCAATTCACTCAGGCAATGGAGCACCTGAAAATATTGACAGACAAAGATTCCGGTCTGGTCGTCGCCTGGTACTATCGCGGCAGAATTAATCTGGAGCTGGGAAATTATATTGACGCTGAAAAGGAATTACTCCATGCCCTGAGCCTCAACAAGGGCCTTGAACCGGCACTTTTCGATCTTGGAACCCTTTATCAGATGACCGGGAGACGTTTGGATGCGGTGAAGGTATATGAAAAACTTATCTCGGACCGGCCCGACAATATGGTTGTCAGGGAAAGGCTGTTGAGCTTGTATTACAGCCTGGGATTTGAAGAGAAAGCCCAGGAGCAGATGCAGGAAATAAAAGACCGGTCCGGCCCGGGGGAACGTGGCAGGAGGGCAATAGGACTGATTTATCTGAAACAGGGAAAAATAGATGAATCCATCGAAGAGTTAAGAATGATCGTGGCCGCCTGGCCTGAGGATGACAAATCCAGGTATTATCTCGCCAATGCATACGAGGAAAAAGGGGATGTCGAAAAGGCTATTGAGCATTTCAGAAAAATAAAACAGCAATCGCAATATTATATAAATGCGCAGATGCACCTGGCTTACCTGCTGGATGCCTCTGATGACCATGACGGTGCCATTAAAATCCTTGAGAAAGCCCTCGCTCTGGATGAGGATAGGGCAGAAATCTATCTGATGCTGGCCTCGGTCTATGAAACCAAGAAAGAATACACAAAGGCCATGGAGGTTTTAAGGCAGGGCCTCAAACATGATTCTGAAAACATTGAATTTATGTTTCGACTGGGAGTATTAATGGATAAGAGCGGGGACAAGGATGCCTGTATAGCACAAATGAGAAAAATCCTCGCTATAGATCCAGACAACGCAGAGGCACTTAATTATATAGGTTACACCTATACAGAACAGGGAATTAAGCTGGACGAGGCGATGATCATGATTAAGAAAGCTCTGGAGATAAAACCCGATAGTGGCTATATTATGGACAGCCTCGGCTGGGTGTATTTTCAGAAAGGACAGTATGACGAAGCTATCCACTATATTGAAAAAGCAATGGCTTTGACGCCGGATGATCCGACTATCACAGAACATCTTGGAGATGCCTATCTAAAAAAGAAAAAGTACCGGCAAGCACTTGAGACATATAGACAAGCCCTCAGGCTTAACCACGCGGATAATGAGAACCTGAAAAAAAAGATACTTGAGGTAGAAAGACTTCTGAACAATTGAAACACTTTATATTTAATTTTCCGATCAATATTTTTATAGCTGCTTTACCTGTCTTGTTACTGCTGCAGTCCTGTGCACCGGTTTCCGTGCGACCTCCTTCACGCCCCATTGACAAGGCTGAAATAGTATACATGGTTTCCAGTTTCAGGGAGCAGGAGGCCAGAGTAAATAGTTTTTTTTCCACGGGCAGGATAATATTTCATGAAAACGATTCGGAGTCTGAGGCAAACATCCTGGTAGTCGGCTCGAAGAGTCCCCTGAGAGTCAGGATTGAAATTACCCATCCATGGGGTAGGCCTCTGTTTCAGTGTTTCGTCAAGGGCCGTAAATTTTTTCTGCTCTCTTTTACTGAGAAAAAGGTGTATGTGGGGCTTCAGGGGTCAGTCCCGCCTGGGGGGTTTTCACCTGGCAGGTTGGAGCAGGATCAACTGTGGGGCATTTTAAGAGGATATCCAGTCCCCTGTGACGAGGGCAGGGTGGCATCATTAAAAGGAAATCAGATTATTTTTGTGGACCATGAAGAAGATCCCATTGAAATAATTGATTTTTATCCGCAAAACAATTTTCCCAGGCTGGTCTCGTTTCCAGAAAAGGGGATAAGTGTTGAATTTTCGGAATTCGGCGACCTGGAGGGTATCCAGTATGCCAGGATTGTCAGGCTGGTCGATTCCCTTTCCGGAACCGTTTTGGAGTTGCGACTGGGAGACAGAACCTTCAACAAACCTATACCTGAAGACCTTTTCAACCTTAAAATACCTGCCGGTTTTCAAAAGGTCATGCTAAAAGAAACCATAAATTGATACGTTAGTGAATTCAAAGAGGCGGAGCTGGCTGGGAATAGAGTATCCCTGCTCGCGTTTGGTGAGCCTTTTCAATTGATAGGCAGTCTCTTTTTTGTTAATTTGCTCGGCGAAACAAGACGTTTTTAATAACGCTCAACCGGGGTGTTGATTTTCAACAAGTGATTTTCTATGAGTTACGAGAAGAATGGAATATTAATTCTGGGAATATCTTGCTTTTATCACGACAGCGCAGCCTGTCTGGTCAGGGATGGAGAGATCATTGCCGCTGCACAGGAAGAACGGTTCACCAGGAAAAAGCATGACCCCAGGTTTCCCGGAAACGCTATCCATTATTGTCTGCACGAGGTTGCTGCAGGACCTAACGATCTGGACTATGTAGTCTTTTATGACAAACCTTTTATGACCTTTGAGCGGCTGTTACTGAGTTATCTCACTGTGGCCCCTATGGGACTCAGGTCCTGGCTGCAGTCCATGCCGGTCTGGCTGCGCCGTAAACTGCATGTCCCCAGGGTCATAGAGGAAGAGATAGGATATGAAGGGGAAATCCTGTTTACGGAGCATCACGAAGCTCATGCGGCTTCGGCTTTTTACCCTTCACCATTCAAAGAGGCTGCTATCCTGACTATCGACGGTGTGGGGGAATGGGCTACCGCGAGTTATGGATATGGAAGTGGAAGGCGTCTCTTTCTTAAAAAAGAACTTCATTTTCCGGATTCGGTCGGACTGCTTTATTCCGCTTTTACATATTTTACAGGTTTCAGGGTAAATTCAGGAGAATATAAGCTTATGGGCTTAGCTCCTTACGGAGAGCCGGTGTACAGGGATTTAATCCTAAACAAACTGATTGATCTAAAAGATGACGGGTCCATAAGATTGAATCTTTCCTATTTTGATTTTCTTGGAGGCCTGAGGATGACAAACAGGCGTTTTGCCAGGCTTTTTGGTGGTCCTCCCAGAAGGCCTGAGACGCCGATTACCAAAAGGGAAATGGATATTGCGGCCAGTATTCAGGTGGTAACGGAAGAGATTGTCCTAAAGATGGCCCGCCATGTATATAAAGAGACGAAGATCAAAAATTTATGTCTGGCCGGAGGTGTGGCCCTGAACTGTGTTGCTAATGGAAGGATATTGAAGGAAGGGCCTTTCGAGAATATCTGGATACAGCCTGCAGCAGGGGATGCCGGCGGGGCGCTGGGATCGGCCCTTTCAGTATGGCATAGGTATCTGGAAAATGAAAGGCCGGATCCGGCGGGGGAGGATCGACAGAAAGGTTCTTATCTCGGCCCTTGGTTTTCAAGCGAAAATATAAGAGGGTTTCTAGAGGACCGCAAATACCCTTTCCGTCGGCTGGAAAAGGCCGAAAGGATTTCGACAATCGCCGAAGAAATTGCGAGGGGCAAAATCGTGGGTTATCTATCCGGTCGAATGGAATTCGGCCCTCGTGCGCTTGGGGCGAGAAGCATCCTGGGGGATCCCCGGAGCGAGGATACCCAGACTACGATGAATATGAAGATAAAATACAGGGAATCTTTCAGGCCATTCGCACCTACGATACTGGAGGAGAAATTATCGAACTATTTTGAGCTTCAATGTCCCAGCCCCTATATGCTTATGGTAGCCAGGGTGAACGAGGAAAGACGTTTGCCCCAACCGCCTGCAGAGGGTTTGGGGCTTCTGGAAAGGCTGAAAGTAAAGAGAAGCGACATACCGGCGGTTACTCATCTTGACTATTCGGCCAGGATTCAAACCGTTAACAAGAAGGTCAATCCTGAATATCATGAAATTATTGCCCGGTTCGAGGAACTGAGCGGTTGTCCGCTAGTAGTAAATACCAGCTTTAATGTGCGTGGTGAACCAATAGTGTGCACACCAGAGGACGCCTATAAATGCTTTATGAGGACTGAGATGGACGTGCTGGTGCTGGAGGACTGCATACTTTACAAGGAGGAACAGCCACTGTGGGAAGAATCAAAAGGATGGAAAGATGAGCTCATACTCGACTGATACCTGGGAGATCAGAAGGTTTGGGCTTATGGCCTTTGTTTTTTTTGGGTGCCTGGGTGGGCTGTTGATCTGGAGGGAAAAAAATATTTTTGGGATTATCTTTAGTGTTTTTTCCTTGACCGGGCTGGCCATGCTGCTTTTTCCATCTCCTTTGAAACCAGTATACCTGGCATGGCTGAAAATCACTGCGTTTATAGGTAAGGTTCTGACCGTGCTGATTCTCACTCTGGCCTATTATGCAGTTATAACCCCTTTTGGCCTTGTTAAGAGGGTCTTTGGAGGGCGCCCTTTACCTGTCCGGCCAGATCCAGAAGCTTCTTCATACTGGATTTCCCGTTCAGAAGCTTCCCAGCCACGGGAACGTTTTAAAAAAAGGTTTTAAAAGGAGCGGAAGATGGCGCGTCAGTCGTTTATTAGCGAGTTCTGGGAGTTTTTAAGGGTTAGAAAGCGTTACTGGCTGCTTCCTATCCTGATTATGCTTGGTCTATTCAGCGCCCTTATCGTATTTACTGAAGGCAGTGCAGTGGCTCCTTTTATTTATGCGCTGTTCTAGATGACCAAAAAATTTGGATACTATGAGTATCCGGAGAGGAAATGAGTACTTTTAAAAGACTAACCGGTTCATTTGCCTCGTCCCTTTTAAAGAGGTTACTGGATATCGCCATACTGATATACCTGCTCCTTATTCCGATTATTCTTATTACCGGCGGAATTGAGGTGGAAGTCTGGAGTATTTCCTTAAAGGCGACGCATCTATCCACGCCTATAGGCATTCTTGTACCCCTGGTTTTTACAAGGCTGATTATTTCTGTAGGGAAAATGAACGCCCTCTTGCTGATCGCGTCCCTTGCGTTCAGCCTCTGCATGATGGAATTGGTTCTTAGGATCTGGGCCCCGCCTCTTGCAAGGCCTAAAATGAGCCAGATACACAGGTCCTCTCGTTTTCTTGGCTGGGAACTCGTCCCTGGATCTTCTGGTATAGGAAAGTTCGGTGAGCAATACAAGGTCAACAGCAGTGGTTTCAGGGACAGGGAATACAGCCTTTCAAAACCTCGGGGAGTGGAAAGGATAATGGTAATAGGTGATTCTTTTACTTTCGGAATGGGAGTGAATCTGGAAGAAACTTATCCTAAGCAGCTCGAACAAGTTCTCAAATCTGCTGGCGCGAATTGTGAAGTGATTAACTGTGGTGTCATAGGCTACGGTATGTGGCAGAACCATGAGATGCTTGTCAGAAAAGTACTGCCGTGGTCTCCCGATCTGGTTATCCTGGGTCTCTTTGCCGATGATGTTGGAAGAACCGTCCGGCCTTACAAAAATCCTGAGGAATGGGAGGGCATAAATCCATTTGAGCCTAAGGCTGTGTCCAACATGTTGAGCCATGTATCAGTGTGGAATTTTATCAAAAACGCTGGAGCGTTGTATGAATATAAGTACCGCTACCGCCGCGGTCACGACTACATGAAAGGCATTAAGGAGAGAAAGAAGATACTCGGCCCTTCCAACCCGTCTGATTACAATTACCGAATAATGTCGGGAAAACTCGAAGAAGAGAAGTACATAGAGTTTTTCAATTCATTGAAACTTTTTGTTTCCAGTGCTGGTTCGGCGGGATGCAAGGTGCTGATTGTCTTGATTCCTGATGCCGTGCAGCTCAACGATCCGCATATGCAGGCCTTGAACCGCCTTGTGCGGCAGGCCTGTAGCGATATGGATATACCTTTCGCGGACATGACGAAAGTACTTGAAAGACAGGAGAATTGGGGTTCCTTATATATGTTTCCTTTTGACGCCCACAACAGTCCGAAGGGACTGAGGCTGATCGGAAAATCGATTGCAGAAAAGATTATCGAACTACACTTATTGTCCATACCTAAGCAGGAGGATATATCCTGACTGCTTCGAAATTAGGTCTGGTGTGGGGTTAAAGGCTTTATATTTGCCTGAGAATTTAATCAGGCCTTTGGAAGAGAAAAAAGCATGCTGTTAGAAGCAGGGGGTGAAGGCCGGGGAGGCAAGTTTCCTTGCTATGAATACATCAGTTATAGTAACCACCTATAATAGACCCGACGCGCTGGGGAAAGTGCTTGATGGCCTTGAGCATCAATCCATACTGCCGAATGAAGTTCTCATTGCTGATGACGGTTCAGGACCTGAGACAGAAGAGGAGATTAGCAGTCGCATGCCAGACTCCCCTTTTCCGCTTCGCCATGTATGGCAGGAGGATGAGGGGTTTAGAGCCGCTCGTATAAGAAACATGGCTGTGAGCAAGGCTGTGGGGGAGTACATTATATTTTTGGACGGAGACTGCGTCCCTGGCAAATTTTTCTTGAAAGACCATCTCTCCCTGGCAGAGGCCGGGTGTTTTTTCCAGGGCAAGAGAGTCCTTCTGAGCAGGAGACTCTCCTCTCGGTTTTCTTCTAAAGACACTAATTCTATTCCTAAGCTTCTCAGGTATCTTCTATCGGGTGATATTTCGAACAGCCACCATCTGATACGGATGCCGCTCTTTCCGGCCACTGTCTCCACGCGTATGGTCGGGATCAAAAGTTGTAACATGGGTATTTTTAAAAAGGATCTGGCTGCGGTTAACGGTTTTAACCAGGATTTTGTTGGCTGGGGACGTGAGGATTCAGAGTTGGCTGTGCGTCTTTACCGTTACGGCCTTAAGAGAAAGGGACATCCTTTTATGTGTGTCTGCTTTCACTTATGGCACTGTGAAAATGACAGGAACCAACTTGAAATTAATGAAAGACTTTTAAAAGAGACGATTGAGTCTAATGAGTATTTCTGTGCAAACGGTCTTGCACAAAATTAGGAAAAGCAAACCTGACGACCTGCTTTTTTACCTCCTTTGGGCCGCATTTTTCAGTTTGCCTCTGGGTACATCTCCACCCACCATTTTTGGAGTGCTGGCTGTACTGGTATGGGTCTTTTCAGGGATGGCTTTCAGGCCGGAGAGCACCTGCTTTGGGAAACCATGGTTCTGGCCGATTCTGGCCCTGATAGCCTTACCATGGATAGGGCTGCTTTATTCTCCGGATTCGAAAGAACTCGGTATGGTATTTGCAGAGAAGAGTCACTATTGGCTTTACTGTATGGCGGTCGCGGGCATCCCTTTTCTAAAGCATAGTCCGGGAGGACTGATAAAGGCCTTTCTCGGTGGATTAGCTCTGAATACTTTTGCAGCTTCGCTCCAGTTTGCTGGAATCCTCGAACCCGTAAATGGAGTCCAGTATCATGGATTTGGTCTTGGCTATAGCACCGTGTCCACTTATCTGGTCCTCGGCATTCTCATGACCTCCTATTTTTTCGGGAACACGGAAGACAAAAAGCAGAAAGTTTTGCCAGGGTTCCTGATGGTATTTTATTTTTTTCATTTGATAATTCTGCAGGGCAGGGTCGGGTTTTTCACTTTTTTTGTACTTTCCCCTTTGATCGTTCACAATCTGCTTGCCCGGCGGGGCATTCTAAAGATTTCAGCGATATGCTTTGTCCTGCTTGGTTCTATGTTTATCTCACCAGTGGTGAGGGACCGGGTCTCTCTTTCCATAGACGAGCTGAAATATCATATGAATGCCGACCGTGGATCGGCCTGGGGAAGAGAATATTCAGAAAAACAGGACAGGTTTTATATGTGGTACGGCGCCATAGAGATATTCATGGAGAACCCGGTTTTAGGTATCGGAACAGGGGGATATCAGACCGTCATGAAGCAGAGGGGTGAGCCAGGCTGGCCGGTTCATGCCCATCCTCATAACAGTTTTCTTTATATGGCAGTCAGTTTCGGCCTGATTGGTGTCGCCTGCCTGTTATGGTTTTTCTGGGAGATTATGAAGAACTCATGGAGGGAAAAACATAGCCAATCCGGTTTCTTCGTTTTGTCTGTTTCTCTTGTCATTTTTGTCAGCGGTTTTGTAGACACACAGATCGCGGATGCCGGTACCGCTTTTTTGCTTGCGCTGGCCTCCGGCCTTCAGAACGGATTTCCACGGTTCATGGGCAATTAACTTCAGGAAGATACTCGAAATAACGTGTAAAATTAAATTTGGGAAACTATAATGCCTGAGAAAAATGACTCACCAAGGTATCTGACTTGCGGGCCATTCTCCGGAGTACTGGAGGAGGTGCCTTGCCCTATATGTGACTCACCGCCTGAGCCGAGGCTGGTATTCAGGATGTCCAATGGTGTCGGGGTATGGATTTGTCCGGGATGTGGCATAATGTACGCGTCTCCACGATTCACTGAAGAGTCTCTCCTTCGAATTTATGAAGAGGATGCTTTTATAGACCCTTGCTTTTATGAGAAGTGGTCCTATGAAAAATGGAAGAATGAAAACATAAACAGATCCTATGTGTCTCAGGTTTTGAAGCTTCGGCTAGTGAGGCGTTTTTTGCAACAAAACGATCGAATCCTTGATGTTGGCTGCGGGTCCGGTCTTTTTTGCGTGGAGGCATTAAAGCAGGGCGTGAATGTAGAGGGCATAGACCCCAGCAAAATGCTTGTCGAACTTGGCCGAAAGACATTTAACTTTCCGCTTCATCTGGGAGAGCTGAAAGACTTCAATCCAGGATACAGGTACAAGGGTATTGTAATTTGGGCAGTGCTGGAGCACGTATATGACCTCATGGGTATGGTGCGGGAGTGCAACCGGTTGCTGGAACAAGGCGGATACCTGTTTATCGATGTTCCAAACCATGAAGGCCTGTCAAATCGATTTAAGACCTTCTTGTACAGAATCAGACTCAAGAAGAGTGAGTTTAAACATTTTGGGTTTCCCTGGCATGTTTATTCTTTTAACAGGAAAAGCCTGTGTTCCTTGATTGATAAGTCGGGGTTTGAACCGGTAGTTTTTGAATTTTGGTCTCATCTCATGAAGGAGGGGGCCGACGGTCCCTTTGCGAGATTGGCAATAAAACTGACCCAAAGGTTTGAATTCTCAGATTATGTGACTTTAGTAGCGCGGAAAAAAGAAAACTGCTGATGATTGCCCTTACTGCAGCAAAACAGGTCTTTACTGGTGTGTGGTCAGGGGAGATAAAGACGATACAGCTACGAACTTAAATCAAATGGGGTGTGTACCAGGTCCGCCGTGCTGTTTTCTGTTGCCATAATAGCCCAGGATGAAGAGGATCGGATTTCCGAGTGCCTGAAGGCGGTGTCTTTCGCTGATGAAGTGGTGGTAGTAGACTCGGGGAGCCGGGATAATACAGTGGAAATTGCAAGGTCTTTCGGCTGCAGGGTTTTGTCGGAAGAGTGGCGCGGTTATGCGAAACAGAAACAGTTTGCGGTGGATAACTGCTCAAATGACTGGGTGCTGATACTTGATGCAGACGAGCGGGTTCCCCTTGATACGGCAAGATGGATAATGGAGGCACTTGAAAGCGTCCAAGCTGATTACGCAGGCTTCAGTTTTTCTAGAAAAAACTTTTTTCATGGCAGATGGTTTCGCTACTGTGGATGGTGGCCGGACAGAGTCCTGAGGCTTGTAGATCGCAGACAGGGTAATTTTAGCAACCACCTCGTGCATGAGGCCTGGATCTGCCGTGGCAGGACCAAGGAACTCCAACTATGCCTTGAACATTACAGTTTTCGTGGGTACTCTGACCTGATAGCCAAACTTGAGGCTTATTCCACGCTCTCCTCGCGTGAGATGCTTGAAAATGGCAAGGAGGCCGGCGTTCTCTCTCCCCTGACTCACGGATGCTGGATGTTTTTTCGTGCGTATATACTGGAGCTGGGCCTGCTTGGCGGGTTTGACGGCTTTATGATATCTATGCTTAATGCTGGAGGCTCCTTTATGAAATACGCCAAGCTCAGAGAGGCGAGGATTCGTGGGCGGCGCGGGGATCTTTACAATGAGGCCAAGCCCGGGAAAGTAAACAAGTCCTAATGTCCGGAATACACTCCCCGGACCGGGGAGGAGAAGGCGGATATGAGCACAGAAAAGATCTATAGGGCGGTCCTGAAGACGGCCCTGATATTCCATTCGCATACTCCGATAAAGACCCACCTGGATATCGGTTCTGGGTCGGGCGAATTGATCAGGATGCTTGGTTTAAAACTAGGCGTGAGTTCCAGCGCCTGCGATTACACTGAGGCACTGATGGAGTTGCCTGGCCAGAAAGTGGACAAGGTCAATTTGAATTATGAGGGGCTTCCTTATTCGGATGACTCATTTGATTTTGTGACGGCTACTGAAATAATAGAGCACCTGGCGGATTACAGGAGTCTCCTCGGCGAGATCTACAGGGTGCTCAGAAGTGGCGGTGCGTGCGTGTTGAGCACTCCCAATATCCTCAGTATCAACTCCAGGCTTCGTTATCTCTGGTTTGGATTCCACGAACTTTTCGGTCCTTTAAAGGTAGGGGACAGGTCCCTTCATTCGACGGCCGGCCATATTACTCCGGTATCTTTTTTTTATCTTGCACACGCCTTACTGGAGAAGGGGTTTTCATCGGTTTCTCTGAGTTTTGACAAATACCAGCGTTCAGGAATCGCGAAGCTGCTTTTTTTTCTCCTGCCCGTGAAGATATTGGGAGGGCTTTGTTATATCAGGGAAGTGTCAAAGTATGGCACGGTCGATGGGGGAAATTCGAATCTGGTGAAGAGAATGAATTCAATAGGCATGCTTGCCGGGCGTACAATTATAGTTAGTGCTGTCAAATAACGCGGACCGTTACTCATTGTTAAATGCCATTCGCTCCGCGCGTGTCTTCCGCTATTTTCTGGTATACAGTCAGCCTTCTCCTTTTATTAGTCATTTCCCTGAGAAAGTGTATGGATTCATTGTCAAATTTAATCCTTTTGAGATTATGCCTGAACCTATCCATATACCTGACCGCATATTTTACTCCGAAATCTGTGGAGTCATCTAGTATAATAAGTCCGTCTATTTCAAGTACCCTGTCCACGTTAACCAGGTCCGACAGTGTGTAGTCAAGACAGTGGCTTCCATCGATAAAGGCGAAATCGAACCGATCTCCTGTTTTTTCGAGTTGGGGAACCGCGCTTAGAGAATAGTCCTCTATTGTCCTTACATTAAAGTCGATTCCCAGGCGCTTTAAAAGGGCTATTCCGGCATTAGACCACTGCGATGATTGAAACGGATCTATTATGGTATGTGCGTTCGGCTGCTTCAGGTAGCTGGTTTGCGCCCTGGCCATATACGCGGAACTTATGCCGTTTGCCATACCTATTTCCAGAATCGCTTTGGGCTCAAAGATTTTTACAAGCGTAAAAAGGAATCTGCCATACCTGGAATTCACCTGTGCTTTTAGCTGAACAGTACTGCCGTCCTCATTGATTGTTGTTTCCCCCTGGGCTATCCTGTCAAGCTCCTCTGTTTCAGTACAATTTTTCCACGACTCCAGGAATAGTTTGATCAGCTGCCTGTCAAATATTTTCATTTAGAAACCCGTATAATACGACTCAGAATTAGTGTTTACTGTGTGTCTTTCTTGAGAGCCAGTACCCTGTTATAGGCATACAGGGTATCGGCTGTTGTCCTGTCCCATGTCAACCTCTGTACCAAGTCCCGTCCCTTTCTGCTCAATTCTGCCCGGACATTTTCATCCAGCATTTTTCGTATGGAATCGGCTATTTCAGCGGGGTCCTCGGGATTTTGCAATATCAGGGCTTCTCCGTTTGTTATGTGTTCCGCAATCCCTGCGTAGCGCGAGCAACTGATTATGGTAGGCAAGCCAAAAGCCATTGCCTCCAATGGAGCCATACCGGCAGGGTCGGAGAGAGTCGGCAAGATATAGATATCAGCTATTGTATATATTTCTTCTATGTTCTTCACCAGACCGAGAAATATAACCCGGTCGTCAATATTGAGGCTCTTTGCAAGCCTGGCATATGCTTCCTTTTCTCCTCCCCCTGCAATGACCAGCTTCATTCTATTGGGGGAAAGCGCCGCAAACCCCTTAATCAGTGCGTCCAATCCCTTTCTTTTAAATTCAGTGCCCACGAATAGTAAAACCAGGTCCTGGTCCTCAATTTTCAGCTTTGAACGCAAGGACCAGCGGGTGTTTTCGTCCCTGATTTTTTGTGTCAGATTCAGGTCCACACCCGGATAAGCCACATTGAAACATCGGTCGGGCAGAGCATAACTGGCCTGTACATCTTTCATTACGTTTCTGGAAACAGCTATTAGAAGCCGATCTTCATGGTAAGAGAACTGCCTTTTTTCAAGCCAGAGATAGGCTAATTTTCTAGGGCTTATTAATGTCGAGAATCGCAGAAGGCCTTTTTTCAGACCTCTTTTCTCTCGTGTGGTTGAAGAGCGGAAACAAGGACAGTGAACAGTCAGGACATCAAAGCTGGTAACTCTTTCATGGCTGTGGACTATATCAAATGAAGAATCCACCAGCCGCCTGGTAAAAAAAGAAAAGAGAAGCTGGTTAAGATAGCTGGGCTTAGTAAATAACTTAGGTATTTTGTGAAATATTATTTTTTCATTTCCGTTAAAAGACCATTCCTGGGCAAACACATGGACTTCATGCTCACGCGCCAGGCGGCGACTGAGTTCAACAGTATATTTTTCCGCCCCTCCCGTTGTCACGAATCCACGTATTAGAATGGCGATTTTGAGCCGTTTCTGGAGTAAGGAGCTGGATGGATCAGGGGTATTTTTCATAGGGTCAGTAGCCTGATGATGAGTTTTCAAAACAGGATATGGAAACAGAATTTTACTGTCAATTAATAAAAACGCTGGTTTCACGAATTTAGACGGCCCTGCCTGTAGGACAGATCGGAATTATTCCGAAGGTAACAAACGACCGGGAACGTTGATTTTACGGTAATATTGCAGGAAACTAATAATACCCTCACAAGGCCGAGCCTTTGTTTCGAACAGGGGAACATAAGCAGTTAAATTTTGAAGGCTTGATTGTTTTTGCTTATCTGATATATTTCTAACTTCTCCCTGAAACAGGTAGTATAAAGAGGAGCTTGATTCAGTGGATTGGTTTTTTATGGGTCAGGTTTTAAAAACATGACCGGAAGCGACGGCGAGACACTGCATAAAAGAATCGCTCAAGCCATTTCCGAGCGTTAGGTCGAAGCGTTCTGGGTATTGATTCAGGTCCTTTATCATGAGAAAAAGGAAAATAGTTGTTATTACCGGTCTTTCAGGTTCGGGCAGAAGAACCGCCCTCAGCGCCCTTGAGGATGAGGGATATCTTTGTATAGACAACATGCCGGTAAAGCTCCTGCCAGAATTGCTGAGGCCTGAAAATGGCGAAGAAGTTCAAAATGTGGCTTTGGGTATGGATCTCAGAGACAGACATTTTGCAGGAAATTTTAAAAACGTGTTTAAGGAATTGAGGGCTCAAGGCTATGGATTGGAGATTCTTTTTTTGGAGGCCTCTGAACAAGCCCTGCTCAGACGGTACAGCCAGACACGGCGACATCACCCGATTTCGGACCAGGAAGGACTGGTCCGGGCTATTCGGGCTGAAAGGGAGCAGCTGGAGGGCCTGAGAGGAGAGGCCTCAAGGATAATAGATACTTCAGAGTATACGTTACATCAACTCAAGGAGATCATTATTCAGCATGTCTGTCGCGGCGCTGGTACAAGGAGGATGCAAATAGGAATAGTCTCTTTTGGCTTTAAATACGGTATTCCTCTCGAATCTGACCTTTTGGTCGACGTCCGGTTTTTACCCAATCCCTACTTTGTTCCTGAGCTTAAGGAATTAGACGGAAAGGATGAGAGAGTAAAAGGTTTCGTGAACAAGTGGCCTCAGACTGGCATCTTCCTTGAGAAGTATTGTTCTTTGCTGGAATTTTTGATTACTCTCTATGAAAAGGAGGGTAAGGCATATCTGACCCTGACTGTAGGCTGTACCGGTGGTAGACACCGGTCAGTAACAATTGCTGAAGAGATTTTTGCCCGTCTGAGTGCCCGGGGAGTGGAGTGCACACTCGTCCATAGAGATATTAAGGCCGAGTGACGCTCTTCAGTATCTGAGTGTTATATTATTTGTGGCCGATCCAGAAGCCTAAAGATGGGAGGAGTGAATTCAGTATGAAAGAACAATCTGGAAAAGACAATACACTGCTGAGCAGATTGTTGGATAAAGGAGTGCGCATTCCATTTCCCGAAACAGTGGAGATTGGGCCTGACGTTGATCCGGAAAGAATATCGGGAGAGAGGGTAACCATCCACGCCGGATGCAGGATTTCCGGTGACAAGGCCTTGATATTGCCGGGTGTGGAACTCGGATTTGAGGCTCCAGTCACTTTGCGCAACTGTCAGGTGGGGATGGAGGTCAGGTTGCAGGGAGGTTATTTTTTTGAGTCCTGCTTTCTAAAAGGGGTTTCTATGGGATCCGGCGCCCAGGTAAGGGAGGGCTGCCTCCTTGAAGAAGGCTCCAGGGCAGGCCATACTGTCGGACTCAAGCAGACTGTTCTTCTACCATTCGTTACCCTGGGGAGCCTTGTCAATTTCTGCGACATATTGATGGCCGGTGGCACTGATGAGAAGAATCATAGCGAAGTAGGAAGTTCCTATGTGCATTTTAACTATACCCCTAACCAGGACAAGGCAGCGCCTTCACTTGTCGGAGACGTGCCCCGGGGAGTGATGATCAATCAGGCACCTATATTCTTGGGAGGACAAGGGGGGCTTGTGGGCCCTGTCAACATTGGGTATGGAACGGTTGTAGCGGCAGGAACGCTCATCAGGAAGGACCTCCTTAAAGAAGACCGGCTTTTTCTTGGCCAGCTCTCTCCCGGCGGGAGCATGCCTTTCCACCGTGGACTCTATAATAATATCAAAAGGATCATCGATCTTAATACTCTATATATAGCAAATCTTATTGCTCTGAGACGGTGGTATTTCGATGTGCGTTTTAGGTTTGCAGGTGCGGGTCATGCTGATAAAGCCCTGCTGGAAGGCGCGGTTGAAAAACTTGATATGGCAGTGGATGAGCGACTGAGGAGACTGCAGGAAGTGGCAGGCCGTATGCCCAGGTCTATAAGTACAAGTGAGTCTCTTTCCTTGGGCAGCAGCTCTCAGGTGGCTGTAAGTAAAATGCGAGAGTTTATGGACAGATGGCCGGAAATAGAAAATGCTTTTAGGGAGGGGATGTCCATTGAGGGGGATGCGTCTCAAAAGGACGCATTGTTAGCTGGGATTGAGAGAGGTATAAAAGAAAAGGGAAATGACTATACGGCCGTTATAAAGGGGCTAAAGGATAGTGAATCTGGGGCTGGCACCGCCTGGCTGCAAGGCCTGGTAGATCGGGTTGTACTTGAAATTAAGGCATTGCTTCCCAGTCTCAGAAGAAAAGGACAATAGAAATGAGTGATTTGTTTGGTACTGACGGCATTAGGGGAGTTGTCAACATCTATCCGATAACATCCGAGATGGGTGTTCGACTGGGAAGGGCTGTAATAGCCTTATGTAAAACCAATGGATTTGAGCCAAGCGTAGTAATAGGAAATGATACCAGATGTTCAGGAAAAATGCTCGAATACGCCGTTGCTTCAGGGATCCTTTCCGCGACAGGAAAGGTTTGGTTCGCAGGAGAACTTCCTACATCGGGTGTTTCCTGCCTCACGAGAGAATTGGGCTGTGGAGCGGGAATTATGATCTCTGCGTCTCATAATTCATATGAATATAACGGGTTCAAGGTGTTTTTAAGCCAGGGGTATAAACTTTCCGAAAAAGAGGAATCAGACCTGGAAGATCTGATAGCTTGCTTCGGGGAAGGTTCACACAATAAGAACATCTCTGAAGTTTCTGGAGATACAGTTATCCTCGAGGACGCTGCATCGCGTTACATATCTTTTCTCGAAAAGACCCTGCCCCGGGAAGTTGTCCTTAATGGAATGAGGGTTGTCCTGGATTGCGCTAACGGAGCCGCATCAATGGTGGCCCCCTCCATTTTTAGGAACCTGGGAGTAGAGACGGATGTGATTTGTGGCGAGCCGGATGGCAGAAATATAAACCGTGACTGCGGTTCACAGCATACTGAGCGCTTGAGAAGACGGGTTCTGGAGATTGGAGCTGATGCGGGTCTGGCCTTTGACGGTGACGCAGACCGCCTGATCGCAGTAAATGATAAAGGAGAGCTGCTTACCGGGGATCAGATTCTTGTTATTTGTGCCAAAATGCTTAAGGATCAGGGAAGATTAAAAAACAACCTGGTAATCAGCACTGTGATGAGTAATATTGGTTTCAATATAGCACTTAAACATCTGGGTATAGACCAGGTAGCAACCCAGGTTGGAGACCGGCAGGTTGTGCAGGAGATGAGGGCGCGGGATGCGGTTCTTGGAGGAGAAGAGTCAGGGCATATAATCTTTATGGAACACCACACCACTGGAGACGGCCTGCTATCGGCTATTCAGCTTCTTTCAGCTATGAATCTTTCCGGTCGTTCACTCTCAGAGCTGTCCGGCCTGATGACCGTATTTCCCCAGGCACTGGTGAGCGTCCGTATCGATGAGAAGCCGGACGTCTATACTGTATCGGAAGTGGCCGAGGCAATAAGGGAAGTAGAAAAAAGACTAGGCAAAAATGGAAGGGTGCTTGTCAGGTACTCAGGCACGGAACCCGTGTTGAGGGTAATGGTGGAAGGAGAGGATGTCAACACAGTTCAGGGGTATGCGCACTGGATAGGGGAGGTGGCGAAGAGGAACCTTTCTCATTCGAACTCTTCTGATTCTTCGGCTGGATAGAAGAGATAAAGGTTCTCTTCCTTGAGTCCGTCACTATCACCTCGAAGCAGTTGACTTTCTGCATTTTTTCGAAAGTCCCGGGCTTTTCTCTCAAGCTCTGCGAGTTTTTTAGAGATACCCTGTCTAACTAAAAGGGTCTTTATAGTTCTGAAAAGGTCTTCGTTTCCGTAGAGCAGGGTGCCTTCCTGCAAGATTTTGCAGGCGACCATATGTCTAAAAGTATCAAACCGGACCTGTTCCCTTATACGACTGAGATTCTTAACTATATAGTCGATTTCTTCCTTTAGATGGGGTGTTATCAAGAGCCTGTATTTTTCTTTGTATATGGTATCATCCAGGCGTTTTAGCAGGTATTCGGGAAACTGGTCATCGACCACTACGACGAGATCCATATCCGAGCCGTTGACAAGCTTGCCGGTACTTCGCTCCGGGCGGGGGACATCGTGAGCCATATCATAAGCTATGTCTCCCCCTATGATAAAACAGATTTGATTGTCATCCCCCAGTTCATTTTCAATGCCCCTTGAGATACCACATACCAGATGGAAGGCCAGGTCCAGTTTGGATTTATTGACATCATGAATATGGGAACTGAGATCTTCTATTTTTTTTGCAAGAGGAGCCGGCTTGCTGGGAAGTCCAACAGCCGTAAAAGTAAGAAATTCTCTTAATATGGATGGGGATAGTCTCGCAAAGCCCTGGATACGCCTGTCCAGTCTAAGATAGCGTGTTCCGACCCTTCGAGTAATAAGATTCTCAGATAAATGGCAGGTCCGCCACAGGTCCAGTCCATCACAGTTCAATAAGTCTATTATTTCTGCACCGGTAAGCGGGCCACTTTTCTCTATGAGACGAATAACATCTTTTTCCATGAACTGCTTCTCTCAGCAAAGCTTTTTTGGTTAAATGTCTGCTTTCACATTATCGTTGTCCGGGAAACATGGCAAGAAGGATTGTCAAAGAAAAAAGGGTTCAGGAAATATTTGACATTGTGTAATTGTGAATTAAAGATATTCGTTCAAGCCTTGAATTCGTTTTATAAAAGGCTATTGAAAAGCCCTTGATTTTCAGATGTTGACATGCGTTAGTTTTCTAGAACGGAAGGTAAAATATGTCAGATAAATATACCAGCATGGAAGATATAGGGGAATTTGAATTCATTCGTTCCATACAAGAGGGATGTCTTTTTTCCCGTGAAAGGCTGATGAGGGGTATAGGTGATGACTGTGCGGTAATCGGGCCTTATGATGGCAAGGCCCTTTTAGTCACCACTGATCTGCTGGCAGAAGATGTCCATTTTATAATGAAGAATATTGACCCTGAACATCTGGGTCAAAAAGCTGTCGCTGTTAACCTGAGCGATATAGCTGCAATGGGAGGAGAGGCTCTTCACTTGTTTTTATCCCTGGCAATACCCGGGACTTTGCAGGTGGAGACTCTGCACTCATTCTACCGCGGCGTCAAGGCCATGTGCGGACGTTATCGTGTTAATATCCTGGGTGGCGACACTTCATCATCATTGGACAGGTTCATAATAAACGTAGTGGTTATCGGACAGGTCCCTGAAAGTGAAGTGCTTTACCGGAGTGGTGCCGCAGCGGATGATTATATATATGTTACAGGCACCCTGGGGGATTCGGCCGCAGGACTGAAACTGATAAAAGAAAACCTCTCCGTCTCTGAAAGTTATGCCTCGCCCCTTAGAATGGCTCACAATCTCCCACAACCCCATTTGGACGCAGGCCGCAGGATCGCCTCTTCCCGCATGGCTACAGCCATGATCGATATAAGCGACGGGCTGATATCTGACCTGAGGCATGTCTGCGATGCCAGCAAGGTGGGAGCTGTCATTTATGAGAAAGAGATTCCAATATCAAAAGAACTCAGAGCGATTGGTGATGCCGGCAAGCTGGATGTGATCTCGCTTGCACTCTCAGGTGGAGAAGACTATAGGTTGCTGGTTACTGTGCCCGCTGAAAAGGGGGTTTTGTTTGAAAAAATGTTTGAAAACGGGGAACCTTGCCAGATTTATCGATTGGGACAGATAACAAGAGCCAGCGGTATAAGAATAGTGTCTCCTGACGGTTCTGAGAGACAGGCGGAGATAGCAGGGTATGAGCATTTTTCGCAGAGTCGTCTCTAGCCTGGCTTTTCAGTCGCAGACAAAAGGTCCCTCGTTACAGTATATGACAAACATAATGGATTAAGAATCTGGTATTTGCAAAAAGAGCGATGGAACACTTTATGCCTGCCAGGAAGGGTGTAGTGAAAAGCTCATATTGTGAGACTCAAGGCTTAAATTTTAAAGCGACTGTTCAGGGCTCTCTGTTATAAGCCGACCAGGTACGGTGGCAAACAGGGTGGCATACTGAAAGGGTGAGGCGAGCGGCAGGGTAGCAGGGAGCAGGCCTTAATAAAAGAGTGATGTGTTTAGCGGGAACGCCTTCCGCTCGCCTTTATGGCACCGGGTTTGAGTTTTCTAAACAGGACTTTCGGCTTTAAAAAGAGAGTTCTGAGCAGTCGTCAATGGTTGCTACTAGGGTTAGCTCCGAGCCTGCGGTTCCCTCTTCAGTCCGCCTCTACTTTAGAAGAGGAGGCGGTTCTTGCTTCAAGGGTGCCAGGACAACCAAGGTTAGGTCCTGGTAGTATACCCAGGGATAAGGCATTTTTTCAGGTTCCGAGTCTCACGGACTGGTTTTTTCATGCAACTTACCCTCGGGGGATTTCTTCCCCCTCCGCATTCTCCCGCAGGCGGGAGCTGCGGTTTCCCCCAAGTCTAAGTTGCGAAAAAACAGCGTCCTTCCGCCAGTCACCTTCGAAAACACCTTATCCCTGAGTGTTGTTAGAAACGCGCATGGATAATGTAAGGGTAATTCAAAAGATTCAAGGGTGATAATA
>CAZVGY010000048.1:0-25716 GCA_964627015.1 uncultured Desulfobacteraceae bacterium | reverse complement strand
CACTGAACTCTGACCTGGTCCAAAGGACCAGGGTTTCTATGCTGGACTAAAAATTGCCTATATCTGGAGACCGACCTGGAGGCCCTCTCTTATCGCCTCCATTGCGTTTCGGGTCTTTACTGCGTCGCCCACTATGTAAAATTCTGGTACGAGATCCTTTAGGGGTTCAACGAGCACCCTTTGAGGTCTTGCACCGGCGGCTATCACAATTGAGTCGGCTGGAACCAATGCCCGGGTTCCCGATTTTTGAATTTCAAGGCCGTCAGATGAGACCCTGATGGCCTTGGTGTTTTTCATGACTTTGACTCCCAATCTTCTCAGCTCTCCTGTCACAGTCCATCGGCTTGAAGCTCCTATATCTTTTCCTATCTGCTTGGCCATTTCTACTAGTGTAACCTCTTTGTTGCCTTTATTCAGCGAAGTTATTAGATAGTCAACAGGTTCCGCCCTGTTTATCATAAGAAAATGGAGTGCATCCGGTTTGAGAGTCCCCTGGTCAGCTATGCAGAGTGCGGTTTCCAGCCCGACAGCGTTCCCTCCTATAATGACTACGCGTTTGCCAAGAACAGCATTTCCTGAAAGTACATCCCAGGCTTGAACCACTTTCTCATGATCAATACCGGGAATTTCCGGCTTGACAGGCTCCGCTCCGCTTGCCAAAACGACCACATCCGGCTCCATTTGACTTATAAATCTGGCGTCCGCCTCTGTGCCCATCAGGATGTTTATGCCCTGATTTTCTAAATTATTTATAAGATCCCCGGCTGCTTTTATCATTTCACCTTTGCCCGGTATTAATCGGTTAAGAAGAATTTGACCCCCCAGCACATCATTTTTGTCAACCAGGGTCACATTATGTCCGCGTTCCGCGGCTATGCTTGCGGTCTTCAAACCGGCTGGCCCTCCTCCGATAACCAGGACCTTCTTTGGTTCAGTCGCAGGAGTGCATTTCAGCTCCAGCTCCATCCCGGCCTTTGGATTGACCATACATGTGACAGGCTTATAAGCAAAAATATTATCAAAACATCCCTGGTTACATGCGACACAGTGGTAAATCAGACGGTTTTTTCCTGTGCTAGCCTTATTGGGCAGGTCCGCATCAGCTATCAAGGCCCTGGCCATACCAACCAAATCAGATTCTCCGTTTCGCAAAACCCTTTCGGCTATGGAAGGGTCATTGATTCGATTACTGGCAAGTACAGGAACTGATACTGAAGATTTTATACCTTGTGCCAAATAGGAAAATGATCCGGCAGGAACAAAGGATGTCAACTGGGGTACGCGTGTTTCATGCCAGCCTCCTGTGACGCTTATGATGTCTATACCCGCATTTTCAAGCTCGGATGCAAAAATTTTTGCTTCTTGGTTTCTATTCCCACCCTTCATAAAATCATTGCCCGCCAGCCGCATAATCACAGGGAAGTCAGGCCCGACTGTTTTTCTCACCTTTTGCGCTACCTCAAGTCCGAATCTCATCCGGTTCTCCAAAGAGCCTCCGTATTTATCTTCACGTATATTTGTCAAAGGCGACAAAAACTGGCTGATCAGGTATCCAGCGCTGCCCAGGATCTCCACCGCGTCAAAACCAGACACTCTAGCCCGTAGGGCCGCATCTGCAAATCTGTTTTCAACTTCAAGTATTTCTTCCGGTCTGAGAGCCCTGGGAGTTTCACCTGTGAGTCTTGACCTGACAGCGGATGCGGAAAAGGGCTTGGTTCCTCCAATTATGAAAGAGGGTGTATAGCGTCCTGCCTGGTAGAGCTGAGCTGCGATTTTTGCTCCATATCTTTGAATGGAACTTGTCAGTTTCTTAAGGCCGGGTGTAAATCGGTCATCATGAATACATGCCATTCCAGCCATGCTTCCATATTCATCTATAGGGCAACCCCCCACGATTATAAGACCAACACCTCCCTTTGCTCTTTCCATGTAGAATTCTGTAAAACGGTCTGTAACCTCGCCTTGAGGAGTATAGCCCAGGTGCACGGCCGTCATGACGATGCGATTTTTAAGCTCCATTCCCCTTATTGTTATTGGTTTGAATAAAAAAGGAAATTGCATTTTCTGGCCCCGTACGAGTGATATGCTTGTTTTTTCTGTGCTCCTGACAGGAGAGGTTATATTAGATACTGCTACGTAAAGTTAGGTGTAAAAATTTTCATGAGATTCTTCTGTAGGATAATCTTTTTTTTCTTTACCGCCCTAAAAAATGCATATATGGCGATTAAGGCGGTTAAGGCGAAAAGTATCTCATACAAGTGGTAGCTAAGGAAAGTAAACCACGTAATTTTCTTTCTGATGGATTCCTGCCATTGAATCTCAAGATCCGCCAATGCTACGGATAATGTTTTATGGAAGGCCTCTTTCGGTTTTCCCCCTTCCTCCATGTTGGCGAGAATACCTAGAACAGATGGCCTGCCAAATCTGCGAATTATGTAATTAACAAAACTTTTACTTTGCTCATAGGCCAGCAGGAGCCCTTCCCGATCAGAGGGAAAACCCTTCTCGAGCGAAGCGAGGGGGATAAACCTCCCTTTCAGAGCCGCCCTGTTAAGAAAAGACCGTTTTTGGTCCATGATGATTTCACCAATGCCATCACTAGCCCATTGGCACACTCCTTCTTCAAGCCATCTAGGAACGACACGGCCTATTCTAGAATGAATCAGCAGGTGGCAAAGCTCATGTTTCAATGAGACCTCAAGATTGAAAGGATCGATTAACATCCTCGAATAATCTATTACCATCAAATTTTTTTCCGGGACGGCATACGCTGCGGCCATATTGCTCCGGGCCATTCTCTGAAAGCGATTTGTTTCACTAACAAGTACTACTGAAACCTTGAAATCGATTTTCCATCCAAAAACTCTTTCGAGGTCCTCTTTTACAAATGGATAGACCCTGACTGTCTCTTTTGCAGCTTGAAAAATAGAAGCGTCATAATAGACTGTCAATGCCCTGTCTCTCAACATACTTACCTGGTAGGCGCAGGAGCATTTGGCAACAAGCAATAACGTGACTGAAAGAATAAATACGCTTTTCTTTTTCATGAATGTAAGCCTGAGCTATGGAGTTATGGCGGTACAAGCATTTCAATCTTTTCGAGGCTTTGAAGCAGGAAGATCTAATGTTTTTGAATTTGTCGAAAAGTGTTTTAAATAACCTTGAAAAACCAGCCAGAATCACTTAGGATTCCCGAAAACGAGCATAAGGGATGGTTCAGAAGGAACTTAGATGAATAAGGTCTTGACAGGTCTTGACCTCCTCGGTGAGGCACAGTGGAGGAAACTCAAGGGTTACAGGTTAGGCTTGCTTTCCAACCAGGCGTCCTTGGATAGCCGGCTCCAGAGCGCCAAGCAGGTGATTTCCAGGATTTTACCGGGACAATTAAAGGCCCTTTTCGGACCCCAGCACGGTCACGACGGTGAAGACCAGGACAATATGGTTGAAACATCACACTCCTTTGACCGGGATTTAAACATACCAGTCTTCAGCCTTTACGCCGAAAAAAGAGAACCTCTCCCCCACATGCTTGATCTTATTGATCTTTTTATAATCGATATGCAGGATGTAGGGACCAGGGTTTATACTTTCGCTTCCACCATGCTCAACTGTATGAAGGCCGCTGCAAAGAATGGCAAAAAGGTTTTGGTTCTCGACCGGCCAAATCCCATCGGCGGTGAAGCTATGGAGGGGAATCTCCTGACACCCGAGCTTTACTCTTTTGTAGGGCCTTACAGCTTTCCTATGCGCCATGGACTGACAATGGGAGAGATGGCTCTCATATTTAATCTTGTCTATCACCTCGAGTGCGACCTTGAAGTAATACCCATGTCCGGGTGGCATAGACGCATGTTATGGAACCAGACAGGTTTGAAATGGACCATGCCTTCTCCTAACATGCCGATACCGGAAACGGCAACTGTTTATCCCGGGCAGGTGGTCTGGGAGGGCACAAATCTATCCGAGGGGAGAGGTACTTGCCGGCCCTTTGAGATTTTTGGCGCGCCATATCTTGATACACAATCTGTTAAGCGTGCTCTGGATCCTGATGCTTTGAAAGGGTGTTATCTTCAGGAATACTCATTTCGACCCACGTTCCATAAATGGAGCGGCGAACTGTGTCAAGGATTCATGTTGCATGTGCTTGACCCTCTTGTGTTTCAGCCCTATTTTACTTCAATAGCTCTGCTTAAGGCGGTATTGGAGACGCATCCAGACCATTTCAATTGGGCACGCCCCCCCTACGAATATGTATACAAAGAAAAGCCCATCGATCTTATCGTGGGCGCTTCATCTCTCCGCAATGAACTGGAGTCCGGTATCCCTCTTTCTGTGATCAGGGAGAAATGGGTTTCAGAAGTCGACTATTTTACCCTCTGGAGGGAACGATTTCTTCTTTATGAGTAGTTCAAACCGGACGCTTTTAAAAAATTCTATTTTCAACTCAGTTTCTACTTTAGAGACCATATTTATAGGCTGTTGAAACGCCTTATGCCGGTTTACCCAGCTCCTCCCATTGTTTTTAGGAGTTTTTCGCCTATCTTGATATACTTTTGGCCAAGTTTTTTGACAATATAGGCTTTTACGCTTTTTGAGTTCAGGGACATAACAAGGAGTTCTTTAAGCAGCTTACGTTCATCTTTATTAAGCATCAATAGAGCTCCAGTCTTGTCATGAAGCACGAGATCCGGATCCTCTTTATTCCCGGTATCAACCATGCACTATTTCTTTTGCCCTCCGCCTATCCACCTGTCAATAGCTTCTTTGTCAAATCGCCACACTCTTCCGATTCTGATAGCAGGAATTTTTCCTTCGGCTGCATATTTACATATAGTAATTTCATGCAGCTTCAGGTATTTTGCAAGCTCTTTGGTTGTCATTATTTCAGGCATGATACCTCCTATATTTCTGTATTTATCAGTAGATTTCTTAATTTTCTGAACGATGTCAGTTAAAAAATAAAGTTAATTTTAATGCCGGCAAAGTTTGAAGTCAATAAAAAAACCTGTCAATAGTGAATAAAAGCATGATAACTGAACTTTTTTTAATCTTATTATATTTTTGCTAGCTAAGTATTGTCAAATTAGGTATAAGGTGACTATTAAACAAGTTATTCTTATAATTTTAAGTATTTTAGTGTTTCACAGTTTTTCTTTGGCTGGTTTGGCCAGTGAAGAGGCTGTGTTCGTTTATGATGGAGATACTATCCTTCTCAAGGGTGGTGAAAAAGTGAGATACCTGGGCATAGACGCACCTGAGATAGATCGGAAGGGAGAAAATCACGAATTTAAGGCACTGGAGGCAAGAAGACTTAATTTCGAACTGGTAAATGGTTTTCAGTTGAAGCTGGAGATGGACAAAAAAAGCAGGGATCACTACCGGAGGCTGCTTTCTTATGTATTCCTGGAAAACGGAGATATGGTCAATGCTATCATGGTCAGAAAAGGGTTGGCACGTGTTATGCTCGATAAAGAGACCCGGAAATATTCGGCGATTCTAATCTACAGTCAACGAAAGGCTATAGAGGAAAGACGAGGGGTCTGGAGTAAACCCTTAAATAATGAGGAAGAATCATATATAGGGAATCGTAAATCCTTTCGATTCCATAGGCCGAATTGTCCTTTTTCAGCCAAGATCTGCCGGAGTGACATAGTGAGGTTTGATTCACTCTACGACGCCTATTGGGAAGGTTACAGTCCCTGCAAATTCTGCAGGCCTTAATCGGGGGATATGAAAAGGGTCTTTTCAGTCAAAAGAAAAACCTTTCCCTTTTCTTCATAAATGATAGCCAGTTAAAGAGGCTGCCTCTGCAAATGAGAGGATTTGTCCTTGACTCAGTGCCCTACGGACATTATAAAAAATTTCGGAAACACTGTAAAAACCGGTACCTTAATTTTTGTTCCGTGGTTTTATAATTTAATAGCTTCTTCAAAGGACGTCGGCTCGACAGACCATAAATCGAAATGAATTTTTTGTTATCCAATCCAACGGGTTTGACCTTCTTTTCAGCCTAATTGCAAAATTCGGTTATCGGACGGATCTCATGAAGAGCGAATTCTAACAGGTTTTATGAGGTTTAATTTTCGAGTTAATGATGAACCTGTCTAAAGGCAAACTATGGCCTGATTTTAGGATCTATTCGTCAAAATACAGTCGCATTACCACTGCAGGCAAATGGATATTTTTTTATATTCTTATTGGTGTGATAGCGGGAACAGGATCAATCCTTTTTCACTACCTTTGTCAGGTGGGATCACACCTGTTTATGGATTTTTTAGCTGGCTATAGGCCACCTTCACCTGCCGGGGAAGGGCCTCTGTTCTCCCCTACCGAAACACCATTTACACGCTGGATGCTTCTTTTTGTCCCTACTCTGGGAGGTATTATCAGCGGGTGGCTGGTTTATACCTTCGCTCCTGAGGCGGAGGGACACGGCACAGACGCAGCCATTGATGCATACCATAACAGGGGTGGTTTTATACGGGGCAGGATTCCCATCATAAAGACCATCGCATCAGCCGTCACTATTACCTCAGGTGGCTCCGGCGGCCGTGAAGGCCCGATTGCCCAAATAGGAGCTGGATTCGGATCTTTTCTTGCAACAAAACTCCATCTTTCTGACAGAGAGCGAAGGATAATGCTTGCAGCTGGCATGGGTGCAGGGGTGGGGAGCATATTCCGGGCTCCTCTGGCGGGTGCGCTCTTTGCCGCAGAGGTCCTTTACCGGGACCCGGAATTCGAATCTGAGGTGATAATTCCTGCCGGTATCTCATCTGTTGTGGCATATTGCCTGTTTTGTCTCGTTTTCGGGTGGGGTTCACTGTTTGAATCTCAGGATTTCATATTTCAAAATCCTCTTGAGCTAGGTCCTTATACTGTGCTTGCATTTATTCTGACTGGAGCGGGGATACTCTATATTAAATCGTTTTATGGTGTGCACAATATAGCTAAGAGTGTAAGACTGCCCGATCATATAAAGCCTGCTATAGGCGGGCTTTGTACAGGAACCATCGGTTTTTTTCTTCCACAGACCCTGTCTTTTGGGTACGGGTACGCGCAGATGGCTCTGGAAAACCAGCTTTCCGTGCTTTTTCTTTTGGGGCTTGCATTTGGGAAAATTTTTACTACCTCTTTTTCCATCGGTTCGGGCGGGAGTGGCGGAGTTTTCGGCCCTTCAGTGGTTATCGGAGGGGCATTAGGCGGTGCAGTAGGCAAGATATTTCATGCAATTATTCCAGGCGTTGTTACGCAGCCAGGTGCCTTCGTGGTAGTGGGCATGGCCGGTTTTTTTGCAGCTGTGTCAAAGGCTCCCATATCTACAATAATTTTTGTAAGTGAGATGACTAATTCTTATCATTTATTGCTGCCTAGTTTGCTGGTTTGCTCTCTGGCATTTCTCCTTTCCAGAAGATGGACGATTTACGTCAAACAGGTAAAGAGCCCAATAGAATCAAATGCGCATAGAGGAGATTTTTTTGTAGACGTTCTTGCTACGATCAGGGTAAGGGAACTGATTCCTCAGCTGAGAAAGGTTAAACTGATACCAGAAAATATGACTTTTCGGAAGTTTCGTGAAGTATTCCGGGAGAGCCAGCAGCATTACTTCCCTGTGGTTAATAAGGAGGGAAAGCTTACAGGTATATTTTCTATTAACGACGTTCGAAGGATTATTTTCGATCAGGAATTAGGGGATCTTGTACTAATGCGGGATGTTGCTAACTCCGACATCATATTTACAACACCCGTCGAGGACCTGAACGAGGTGCTCAAGAAATTCACAGTACGTAATCTAAACAGGTTACCCGTTGTCAAGGATGAGGACCATTCTATCCTTTTGGGAATGTTAGATCGAAGAGAGGTTATCCAGTTTTACAACCAGCGTGTACAGGAAATAAAATCAACTAAATCAAGCGTAGAAGATGGAAAGGATGAGGAAGCTGCCCTTCTAAAAGACAGCCTTATTTCTCAGGTAATGAGCAGGGAGGTGCAAGCCGTAAGGGAAGATATGCTTCTTGAAGACATAAAAGAATTTATTTATAAAAGAAAATTCAACTCTTTTCCGGTAGTTGACGCTTCTGCAAAGCTTAAAGGGATTATCTCTCTTTCAGACTGCCAGGAGGCCCTCGAAAAAGGAGATATGTCTGTAACAGCCTGGGACATCGCAACGCGTAAAGTGGTATATGTAACAGGTGAAGAGGGAATTTTGGCTGCTCTTACCAAGATAACTTCCGGGGATTTCGCTATCCTACCAGTGGTGGATAGTAAGGATTCCATGAAACTTTTGGGGGTAATCAGCCGTAGAGATATAATTTCAGCGTTTAACGAATATTTTATGAAAAAAAAGATGCAATGAGGAGGATTAGGCTGGGGTAAAAACATTCCTTGTCACGCGGAGGCAGGTTTTTTTTTAAAGTGACTTCAGCCTAATTTCAGCGATTTTGGCCTCGCTTGAATCAGGATATTGTTTTATGATTTTTTTGAGCAGAAGTCTTGAGCTGATTTTATCCTTAATTTCATAAAACGCAAGCGCTTGTCTCAGCAGGGCATTAGGGATCTTATTTCCTTTGGGATATTTTTTTATGACTTCTTGATATGCCAGAATAGCAGACTCATATTGCTTCAAAGACATATAAGACTCTCCAATCCAAAACTGAGCATTATCCGCGAGATTTGAGTCCGGGTATTTCTTCAGAAAGTCCTTGAAACCGGCAATCGCTTTTTCATACTCCCCCTTGTTGTATATGTCTAAAGTAGTTTCATATAGTTTCTCTTCCGGGGAGACAGGTTCTTTTGATGGGGTTAGCGGTCCTGCTGAGGACTGTTCTGCTTCAGGAGAAGGGAGAGGTGAGATATCTTTTTCTTTTTTGACCGCTAACTCAAGACCTAGATATTGAGTTAGCTTTTTTGTTTCATCTTCAACCTCGGCGACTCGTTCTGCAAGGTCGGCAAGGCTTGCTTTCATAAGATCCACCTCAGTAGTATCTTTTTCAACCGCGCGTCTAAGAAGGTGGTCATTTTCTTCTATTCTACCGGTAAGTGTTTGTATTTCATCCTTTATCTTGTTAATTTCGGCTACTGACTCTGCCTGGCTGTTGCTTATAGCAGCCAATTTTGAATCCAGATTTTTGTCCATGGATTCCTGAAGGGAGCTTACCCGTCTATTCAGCGCTACTACCTGATCATTCAGGTACATGAAGTCTTCCTGAGTAGTAATGCATGAAGAAACAAAGAGGATTGCAAAAAAATAGGCCCCAAATTTCAGATACCCGCGGCTTTTTTGAAAGGCTTTCATAATATTTCCGTGTAAAATACCAGCACAAGTGCACTGGCCGGTCTGGCCAGGCTCCTGTGCTTAAAAATTAAGGTCAAAAGGGAGCAGATTATACAGGTACTACTCTAATAATTTGAATTCATCCCGTCTGTTTTTCGCCCATGCCTCTTCATTGTGGCCTGGATCAGCAGGTCTTTCCTCGCCGTAACTGATGGTCCTCAGCCTTCCTTCTGAAATTCCCAAAGCCTTGAGGAATTCCATGGCTGCATGCGCTCTTCTTTCACCCAGGGCCAGATTGTATTCGCTTGTACCCCTCTCATCACAATGGCCTTCGATCCACATATAAAATCCGGGGTTCTTATTTAGCCAGTCGGCCTTTTGCCTCAACGTGGCCCGGGCCTCGGGTTTAAGATCTGACTTGTCAAAATCGAAGTAGATTTTTTCAGATTCGAATTTCTTAACCTCTTGGGCCAGTTGCTCTGAGATTTCGGTCTCGCTTAGCCTGCCAGCCTGACTCTCGGCTTCCTCTTTGACCTGCCGGGATTCTTCAGCCTTTTTAATACCCTCTGCCTTTGTTACTTCTTTGGTGGTAGGTTCAAGGCTTTTAGAAACCTGTACTTCTTTTTTTGTACAGCAGCCCGCCAGAAGAAGGGATGCGCATACGAATGCCAGGACTGTTACACCAGTGATAATATTCTTTTTCATACTCCCTTTACCTCCTTATGGGGTTCTCATGAATAAGCTTACTTTCAATCCATCAACTATTTGTTATTTATCCCTAACTAAATCATTTTTGCAACTGAAAAGGCCTTCATTATTTACTATTCCACCTTCTAGCACTTCTCTCATATTATTTCAAGTGTTTAGAAGCTTAGTTGTTTTTTGGAGAATTAACAAAAAAACTTTTTAAAAGAAGCGGCTGTGATGAAACAAACCGCATCATGGTGCCCAGGAAGGAGCAGTTTGATCTCCTTTTAAAGAGGTTATTAGACGCTGGTTCTGTCCATTGGCGGTCATAATATATAGATTATAAGGACCTTTCCTGTTGGAACTGAACAAGATGTATCTTCCATCTGGTGACCAGCAGGGGTCTTCGCAGTCCCCCTCCTGCCCCTCTGTAAGTCTTCTCAAATGTCCTCCATCCGGGGCCATAGTGCAAATGTTGAAACGTCCTTTGTCCATAGATACAAAGGCGATCCGGTCTAAGCTCGACCATGTTGGAGAGCAATTATAATTACCCTCAAAGGTCAATCTTTCTACCGTACCACGAATTAGGTCGTTTAAATAAATTTGTGGAGAGCCGGATCGGTTTGAGACAAAGGCTATCTTATTTCCATCAGGGGAAAAGGCAGGAGAGACATCGATCCCCCAATGCCTTGTTAACCTTTTTATAATATCACCCTCGGTATCAATGGTGAATATGTCGGGGTTGCCTTTAAGGCTGAGCGTTAAGGCGATTTTGCTGCTGTCAGGAGACCAGGATGCTCCTATATTTAATCCCTTCCTTTCGGAGATCCGTCTCACATTGCCTGAATATATTTCCTTCATGTAAAGCTTCGGACCTTCACCTTCCCTGTACGAGTTATAGAGTATCTTTTTTCCGTCAGGCGACCACCTGGGCAGGAGAACGATACTCTTGTCATCGGTTAGTCGGCTGACATTGTGACCATCATAATCGCACGTATAAATTTCCTTGTTACCGGAAGAATTTCCTACAAAGGCCAGCTTGGTTAGAAAAATTCCCTCGTGCCCGGTGAGTTCCTGGATTATGGTATTTCCTATGCGGTGCATCAGGTGGCGGTACCGGCTTATTTCGCCCAGCAATTTTTTTCCAAGGATTTGTCTGCCCAGATAGATATCATAGAGTTTAATTTCAACTTCCAGATGCCTGCCAATGCAAATATAATTTCCTGTTAGAAGAAGTTCTGCTCCTATAACAGACCAATCCTTGAAAATAATGCTTGATGATTCCAGGGAAGAATTTCCTAGAAAGGCCTCCTTGTCTATGGGATTGAAATATCCGCTCAGATCGAGATCATTAGAAACTATTTCCGGCAGTCTGTCTTTGAGTTCAGGATTTTCTTGATTACTGCTCAGATTTTTGAAACTGGGGATGGCAATGTTAAATTTGCGTATGGAAGGGGCATTTATATCTATGTAAATCCTGCTGTAACCTCTTACCGGTAATAGCAGAGAGGCCATAAAAAGCGTCACCAGGAGACAGGCTATGATGCCGGCGAAGTTTAATCTGGTAATTGCTTTTATCTCACTGGGCCTTTTCGAATAAGTCATAATCATCCTAATAATTTTCAAGTTCACTGAGATTAAAATTAATTTCAATTTCGTCATGCGTTTTTCTGTAGCCCTCCGGAAAAGGGGGCAAGGTGCCTGTCCTTTCTATGGCCTTGATGACGGATTGATTAAATCTTGTATCCATTGACCGGCTCTTGAACCAGGCCTTAGTAACAGTACCGTCTTTCTTTACGTCAAGGATGATAATTGCTTGAAAGTTTTTTTGATCTTTAGGGTCTATAAGATCTACAGGATAAGACCAGTTTCTCTTTATTTTTTCTTCAACCTGCATTGTATATATTCTACTGCTAATTCCTGCACCATTATGGCTGGAGCCTGAACTGGCTCCGGCTGATGACCCCATCATTTTTTCCAGTTTTGCTATGGCTTGGTCAACAGGGTCTTTCTTTTCCTCCTTAACTCTTTGCTGGATTTTAGACACAGCCCTTTCAATAAGCTCAGAGGGTGTTTTTTCAGGCTTTTCCGCTTTTTGTCTCTTGAGATTTACCGTTCTTTTTGCAATTACCGCAGGCTGTTCTTTTTTTTCCGGCCTGCTGATTCTTTTGGCTTGTGATGTTTTTTTTGAGGCTTCCGCTTCTCTTACTGATTTCAGACCGCGCTCATCAGTCTCCCCAGGTGATGAACTTACGGGCATTTCAACCAGATGCACCTCATAAACGCCTGTTCTTATTCTGCTTGGGGTTGTTTCTGCCGGTACAAACAGAATTATTGAAAAAACCGCAAGGTGGAGCAATAGAGATATTACAACCATTCTGGTCCACTTGGGGGCCATAGGGTCATTAGAAGACTGCGCTAAACAAAAAACTTCCATAGGAATCAGTCCACTGGCTCGGTGACCATCCCCAGTTTGTCAATGCCCGCCTGTTTTATCCTTGATATCACCTTGATAACGAATCCGTAGGGGACATCCTTGTCCGCCTTAAGTAGTATTTCTTTGTCCCTCCGGTTTTCAAAAATTTTTTTGATCTTTATTTCGAGCCCATCGAGCTCCAGTCGGTGTCTTTCTAAAAAGATCTCTCTTTTTTTATTTACCGTTATTATCAAGGGGTCTTCACGAGTCTTAATTTGTCTGGTGGTGGTTTTCGGAAGATCGACCTCAACACCCTGCATCATCATAGGCGCGGTAACCATAAAAATGATGAGAAGAACCAGCATCACGTCGACGAAGGGCGTGACGTTAATATCCGACATGAATTTCTTGTTGTTTCCTTCCTGGTTCATTTATTCCAAGCTTGGTTCAGGCGTTTATTCTCTCAGCTAAAGTCTTTCGTGGAAATAAATGCAAGACTACTAACCTAATTTTGAGTCTTTTTTTTAAAAAACTGTCTCTCGATCGTGCTCAGGAAGTCAGACGAAAAGATGTCCATTTCCACCCTGAGTGAAGAGTACCTGTTTGTAAAATAATTGAAGGCTACTACGGCTGGGATTGCAGCAGCGAGGCCGGCTGCTGTAGCAATCAAAGCTTCCGAGATGCCTGGAGCAACTACTGCCAGATTGGCTGAGCCTTTCATTCCTATCCCCCTGAAAGACTCCATTATCCCCCATACCGTGCCGAAGAGACCTATAAAAGGGGCGGCATTACCGGTAGTAGCCAAAAAACTTATGGCCCTTTCCAATTTAACTGCTTGTTCAACAGTGGCCCTTTTAAGAGACCTTTCAATATTTTCCATGACAGCCTTTTGGGACTGTAAAGATTCATAGCTCTTCGCCGGCGTTTGGCTACCTTTTGAATCAATTTGGGCCTGGAGTTTTCGAATTCGATTTAATTCAGCGTATCCTGCCCGGAAAATAAGTGCAACAGGACTGTGTTTAAATTCTTCACTCTCGTCATATATTTTTTTTAAATCTCTTTCCTCCCAAAAGAGTTCCAGGAAGGCAAGGGTTTCCTTCTTTGCTTTACCGAATAACCTGTATTTAACCAAAATTATAGCCCAGGAAATTACGGAAAAGACCAGAAGAACCAGAAGGACAAATTTGACCATAAAACCGGCATGGATGATCATCTGCACTATGTCGTGGCCAAACGCATCTTCTAAAGAGGCGCTGACTGGGAAAATGGTGATCAAAGGAAAGCTTGTCATCATATCTCCTTTTATATTAATTAAAATGGCAGCAACGGGGCGCCTGATTCTTTGTTTGTTTAGGGCGTTTCGAGAAACAGTCTCCTGTTAAAAAAGTCAGAGCCGTAAAAAACCCACACATGCTTTTATAATTTGAAACGGGAGCTTTCAAGGATAATCTGGCTTGCTCATAAGCTAAAAAAGGCCCGGTGATACAAAGTGAAGCCAGGATCTGAAGTTATAAGACCCTTTTTGGCAGCGTTAATCGACTTTTTCATAAATTTTTTAGTATTTTAGCAAATGTGATCAGTAAAGTCATACCACAGGCCTTTTTTGGCCGGAGAAAATAATCGAACATCAGTGGCTTAAGAGAGATTCTTACGGCAAATGCTATCAATATTAGGTTAAATTTCCTAACAAAGGTTTAACCTGACGATTTTTTGCTGGTCTTATTATGAGATTCACCTGCAAGGATGAAAGAGCTTATTATAAAGTCGGCCAGTCCTTTTATATCATCCGGCGCAAACCGCGGAACGCCCAAATCAAATTGTATTTCACTTACCAGGGCCGTAAGGTTATCGTCATTTTTACAGATAGGTTCCTCACCAGCCTTGGGTCTATAGACCTCCAGCTTTGGCCTGTTCTCCTTTTTGTATCCTTCGGCCAAAACTATGTCCATGCCTGAAAAAAACGAGGCAAATTCTTGAAGGCAGTAATCATGGTCAACATCCATAACCATACCTATCTTATTAGGAGAGGAGATAACCGTAATAGAGGCTCCTGCCTGTTTATGCCTCCAGCTGTCTTTACCTGGCTTATCCATCTCGAAGTCACGAGTGTGATGCTTTATAGTCCCTACCCTGAGTCCTCGACGGGTCAGCTCGCCTATAAGTTTTTCGAGCAGTGTGGTTTTGCCCGAGCCGGAAAATCCAACAACAGAAATAATAGGGGGTTCTTTTCTTGCTGAATTCATGAATATTTTACCTGTTTATCAGACTTTATATTAAGTTTTTCACTGTTTGAATATTTTGTCGAATATTTTGTTGTCTTCTTCAATGCATCTTTCCTTTAAGAGCCTATATTTTTCCAGGAGTGCTTTCCCTTCCTCCGTGAGACGGGCACCCTCTCTCCTGTCCGTATATACAATCCTCGTATTCAAGCTTTTTTCAGTTGCCTTTATCCTGCTCCACGCGCCCTTGTAAGACATCTTCATAATTTTTGCCGTTTTGTTTATAGATCCCGTTTTTTCTATGTTTTCCAGTATTTCCTTCCTGCCCTCCCCAATTATAATATGGTCTTTTTCATCAACTATCCACTGTCTTGATTTCAGTTTTAGAGATGTCATCTTAACCCCCTTCCAGTTCAATCCAAAACTGGCCGCTCTTCGAAGGATCATATCCTCCCAGGGATATGACCCTATTACGAAAATGCTCGGTTTGGACTGTCTCCAACAGGGTGTTGATACTGGGAACATCAAGCAGGTCACTGGGAACAATCAAATCATACTGTTCTTTTTCGAGAGGAATGAAATGCAGGTCCAGAGCTTTGGCCGCAGCAAATATCCCCATACCACAATCGGCTGCACCACTCAAGACATCTACCGCCACTGCCATATGTGTAAATTCGTCACGGTCATAACCTCGAATTGATTCGGTCTCTATTCCTTGCTGGCTCAATTTGTAATCTAGAAGCACTCGAGTCCCCGACCCGGCCTGCCGGTTGACAAACGTTATGTCTTTTCTGGTCAGGTCCTCCAGGCCCATGATATTCTTCGGATTACCCCTTGCTACTATCAGGCCCTGTTCTCTGAGGACAAGGTGAAAAATAGTGACTCTGACCCCTTTAAGGTATCTGTTGATGTAAGATATATTGTAATCTCCGGTTTCGGTATCCAGCAGGTGCGACCCGGAGATGTGGCATATGCCTTTTTTTAGGGCCAGCAGACCACCCAGACTGCCTACATTGCTGGACGCAATTCTTACGCCAGGGCCTTTTCTCCTGACCTCATCCGCCAGGATGTCGATAGTCATATCGTGGCTTCCAATAATTACCACTGTGTTTAAGAGATCTTCCTCGTCAACAAGAAGCTCAGCCTCTATTTCTTCATTCTGGGTAATACCTTCGGAAAGGGCCGGGATTCGAATGATACCTTCAGCCCTTGTAAGGGTGGTAATGGATCCCGCTGCCCTTGGAAGCGGGGTAGCGACATATTCGGTACCCACTTTACCTATATTTACCCTCAGAAATTCATCCGTCCCCAACCTGGATGGTATATCGCGGGTAGGCTTAACTTTGATGGTTTTTTTTGCAGGCGGCTTTTGTCCCTGAAGGCTGTAAAGTAAGGGTTTGACAAACTGTTCAAAAGAGAGAGCCGCTGATACAGCGTAACCGGGATTGCCGACAACCGGCCTGGCGTCAATCTTGCCGAGAATTGTTGGTTTGCCTGGCATCATTGCGACCCCATGAACAAGGACTTCCCCCATTTCTTTGATCATATGCGCAGTGTAATCCTTGCTTCCCGCTGAAGAGCCTGCATTTATCACTATAATATGGGCATCTGAATTAAGTGCGCTTTTTAAGGCTTCAAGGAGTTTTTCTGGTTCATCAGGTATAATATCGTATATAATCGATTCGCCACCGGCTTCACTCACCATTCCTGCAAGAATTATAGAATTATACTCGATTATCCTCGCGCCTTCTAAGGGTTCATTATTTTTTAAGTCAGTGTAATGGACCAGTTCAGATCCTGTCGGAATTATAACAACTTTAGGCCTTTTCCAAACGGCTATACTAAAAACGCCGGCGCTTATTAGGGCTCCCATGTCATATGGGCATATCTTGTGGTTCTGTGGAAGAAGCAGTTCTGTCGCTACGATATCCTCCCCGACCTTGCGGACATTTTGCCATGGGAAGGATGCAGATCGGATTTCCAGATGGGTCTCATCCAGCTGATGGAGTTTTTCTACCATTATAACCGAATCAAAAGAACCAGGTAGAGGCTGTCCAGTGTTTATCCAGACAGCATCCTTACCGACTGTGAGGGCCTTTGGCCGCCGTTCGGTAGTCCCATAGGTCTGGTCAGCTTTTACGGCTATTCCGTCCATAGCTGCAGAATGGAATGAAGGGGAGGAACGCTTTGCAAAAACAGGTTTCGCTGTGATTCTGCCGAGCGTTTCTTTAACATTGATCTCTTCGACTCCGGATCTCTGATTACGGCCTACGCTGGAAAGGAATAACTCTCTGGCTTCCTCAAGGCTTTTCATTGACAGGTATATCTGCCTTTTCAAAAAATGCCTCCTCTCATTGGGTCCAGGGGCAGGACATCAACCTGTTGACCCTGATAAAGGCCCTCAATGTTAATATCCACCCTGATCAGCCCGTCTGCCTGGACAAGGGTTGAAATCAGACCGGATTTTCCAAATACAGGTTCGGCCCAGAGTAGATTATCCTTTTCGATAAGCGTGACGCGAATGTAGTCTTCACGACCATTGGCAGATTCAATATTTCTGCTCAGCGTAGCCCTGATCATGCCTCGAGAATCCCACGGGTAGTTCTTGAGACCGGAAAGCCTGATGATCAGCCTTTTAAGAAAGACCTCAGACACAACCAGAGCAGAGGCTACATGACCTGGCAGGCCTATAACAGGCTTTAGGCCAGCCTGACCTATAATAGTTGGTTTACCAGGGCTAATAGATATTCCGTGAGCTAACAGCTGAAAATCCTTGAGTTCCTCAAATACCTCAAGAGTAAGGTCTCTTGTTCCCACTGAGCTTCCACCGGATATCCAGACCGCATCTGCCTCCTCAACGGCTCTTGAAACGGTATGCCGCATAGGTCCTAACTTGTCCGGGCATAGGCCCATATAAAGTGGTTTTGCTCCATGCTGAGTACAAAATGCTCCAAGAGTGTAACGATTTATATCTCTCACTTGGCCGGGAGCCGGGGTTTTGTCAATGGTCACAATTTCGTCGCCTGTTGAAATAATGGCTATTAATGGTCTGGTGTAGACAGGGGCCTCCCTCCAACCAAGACCCGCCATCACTCCCAGGTCGTGGGGTAATAATCTCCTTCCTTTCTTAAGGACGGTCTCCCCCTTTCGAAAATCATCTCCGGGTTGGATTATATTTTCCATAGGAGAAATGGCCCGGCTTACTTCAAGAGTGGTTTCGTCAATCGGGTTACAGTATTCTACCATAACCACTCCGTCAGTATTTGGTGGCAGCATCCCGCCAGTGGATATTCTTGCTGCCTGTCCGCGGCTGATTACTTCTGTCGGTAATCTGCCCATAAGTACCTCGCCTGATACTTCGAGCAAAGCTGGTAAGCTTTCTGAAGCTCCGAAAGTATCCCTGGCGGTCACTGCATATCCATCCACGGTAGACCTGAAAAAACCTGGCAGGTCCTCGGGAGAAACAAGATTTTGACTGAGTATCCGGCCCAGAGATTCCTCCAGTGCGATAGTTTCCTCACCAGCGGGTTCGAACCGGTCTATAATCTCAAAGACCTCTTTGGATGTCTTGACATTAAAAAAAGATTCCATTTTTGCCTTTTTCTTCGTTAACAGGCCCAGGCAATATGCGCTAAGGACCCTTTGAGGAGACTCACGTCTAAGACGATCTAAATATGTCATAGATGATATAATGCATCAACATGAAAATGCCAGTGTTCGTTTATAGGCATTTTGGTACGAGCCAAAAGTCCCGGCCGTAAGTGTGTGTTTTGACATTTCATAATTGCCACATTACCTGATATATGTAATGATTTTTTATTGGTAATCTCCGGAAATATAGGTTTAACTTTACTTTTTGTGTGGTAATCGCCCCGAATAAAAATAAGCTTTCAAAGGGAATATGAGGAGTTCTTGATCGAAAACACCGGTTTTTTACTCTTTAGATTTTTTAGAAAAAACAGGTTTAATGATTTAAGAATAAGAGGATCTGGTAGTGAAAGATGACCAGCCTTATAAGAAGCATGTCTACTGGCTGAGCAGGGAGGAGGAGAGGCTTTTGAGGAGTGATCTCTCAGACCAGGGTATAAAATTGAAGTCAGCCAGGGGAATTGTTTGTGCGCCCCTTGATAAGATTAACAGAATTACAAGTGTCGCCCCCGAGGTGTGGGATGAAACGTGTGCCAGGCAGGGTAGCTGGTACAGAGTATCAGAGAAAAATGGCCTTTACCTGATTGTCAGTTCCTTTGAGCTGGAGGGGTGGATAGACAATAAGGCGGCTGTAATAACTGAGTCTGATTTTGTCCCCCCCCGTAAGGCGGGGCCCGAAGAAAAGGCAGCCATGTTCCAAGAGGCCATGCGTAGGAACCAAGTTCCGGATGAATGGCGATTGGTGGCCGATAGAGAAAAGGCGACATATCTCAGGTGGGCCAAAAAATTGGGGTCAAATGTGGGTGATTACGATTTTCTCTATTTATCCCATACCGCAAACCATGCCAACTTCCTGAACCCCCGTTTTTTTTTAAGGGAAAATGAGGAAATCGTACCCTATTCCATCGACCTAAGTGCTCATCTCTGCTCCTGTTGTGTAGAGCTGTTCAGGGTTCTGGGAAGCCAATACAATAAGACCCTTGTGGCCCCGTGCCCAGGGGCAGTCATTTTTGCCCGGCTGAGGCAGGATCATTACCTGCTGGTGGAGAGTTCAAAATGACAAAAACGCTGTAAGGAAAGGAGCTCAACAGAGGCGGGGAAGAAAGTTATGAACGGAGGAACATAAAATGGGAGGCTTGGAAAGGTTATATGGAAAAATTTTTTTTCAGGAGGAGTCGTTTTTCAGCTATCTTGCCCTAATTCTGGGGATGCTTGCGTTAGCTATTGTGGCTTGGTGGATTTTTAATTTCGTAATGGGGAAAATGGAGAAAAAGTATGGCAAGCTAACATTTTTAGAAAAAAACGAGGGTGTTTTCCCACTGATAAAAAGGGCTGGACACTACTCTATCTTTATCCTTCTGGGTTCGGGACTGCTTAACCTGATGCAGGTACCTATAATGGAACGGGTCTTTTATGCCTTCTTGATTGTTATCCTCTCTTCTGTGGCAAGCAGCTTGGTCAATATTCTGCTGCCATATCTGGAAGAGGGATTTGCGACGAAGACAGATACACAGGTCGATGACATTATCATTGACCTTTCCAAGAAATTTTCAGGCATCATAATTTACGCCACCGGAATCCTTTTGGCTCTAGACGTGCTTGGGGTGAACATAATGCCATTTGTTGCAGGTGCAGGTGTTGCAGGCATAGCTGTTGGTTTAGCCGCGAAGGACACTCTCTCTAATCTTATCGCTGGTGTACTGCTCATAATTGATAGGCCTTTCGAGGTGGGAGATCGGATCGAGCTTTGGTCCGCACCAGCTGATTCAGCCACCTGGGGAGACGTCATTGATATCGGGCTTAGAGCCACTAAAATCAAGACCACAGATAATATCGTGATTGTAATACCCAACAATGAAATTATGTTGCGAGATATAGTGAATTATTCCTCAATGTCAAAAGAAATAAGAGTCAGGATCCCCATCGGTGTCGCTTATGATGCTGATGTGAAGAAAGCCAAGGAGCTTATAACAAATATCAGCCTTGAGCTTGACTGGGTCTTGAGAGAACCTCCGCCCAAGGTCGTGGTAAAGAGTTTCGGAGATTCTGCCGTCAATTTGGAGTCAAGGGTATGGATCAATGAGCCCCGGCGAAGGATAGACACGATTTCTTACATTACGGATCGGGTTAAGGAGGTTTTTAAGGAAGAGGGTGTTGAAATTCCTTATCCCAAAAGAGACATCTATATAAAAAGAGAGGTTAGTTGAAAAAGTCTGAGTAATAGGGGGTAATAATAAAAGTTCATCAGGCTAAGATATTTTATTGGGTGCGAGTCCTCACAGACTGGTTTTTTTCGTGCAATTTAGGGTCGAGGGATTTCTTAGCCCTTCAGCATTCTCCCGCAAGCAGGAGCTGCGGTTTTCACCCAAAGCTAAGTTGCGAAAAAAAGGCCCTCCGCTCGCCTTTATGGCACCGGGTTTCAGTCTTCTACATGGGGCCTTCGGCTTTAAAAAGAGAGTCCTGGACAGTCGTCAAGGGTTGTTACGGTGCATGCTTTGAGGTTACGGTCCCCTCTTCAGTCCGCCTCTACTCCAGCAGAGGGGGCTCATTTTTCAGAGACCCCGGGGAACCATAGAAAGAATGATGTCCCACCGGATGAATAACAGTATTCTTTGGAGGTACAGTCGCTGATTTTTCCCGGGCATGTCTTGTCATCACCGGATAAGAATCCGCACCTTGAGGAATCCATTTTTATCTTGAAGTTATACCTTTCAGAAAAAATTTTCATTCGCAAAAGGTCTGCTCCTTTCCCGCCGGCATTGAAATCAAAGGGCCTTTTGGAAGAATAGTCCATAGTGTCCTGGGTTGAGAAGAATCCTTGAAATATCTTTTGTTGGTTTCCATCAGTAATTCCCACGCCATGGTCACAAACAACGAGTTCAGTGCCACCCTCTTTTTCTCTGACAAGTATCTCAATTATGCCTTCATCCGGGGTATTTTCTACGGCATTTTTAATCAGGCCGTCGATTGTTTTTTGCAGAGGGTCAATGGGCATGGAAATTTTGGGTGCTGGTTCAAGATGAGTTATGATATCTACTTGACGGCGGGGATAGATGGATTTCCTTAGTTCTTTGACCCTATTATCTACAAACTGGTCAAGCCTTATATCCCTTGAAACTATTGTCTTGGGCCCGAACAACTCCTCGACCCGCTTTCTGATATCTTCTATTACTGTATCGTTCCCTACTTGTTCAGCTATCAGCGTTTCAAGTTCATCGACACACTGATCCAGGATCAAAGAAAGTAAGTCATAGACTTCGTAATGTCTTTCCCTCATGATATCTTCCACTTCACCCTGAATGTCCGCTATGCGATCTAAATTTCTCTTCGCTCTTGTCAGCGTATGGACCCATGTCGCTTCCGGAAGTGCGGCTAATCTTCTTTCAAGGATATTTAAAGATCCTGCAAGTACCGAGATAGGTGTCTTCAATTCGTGGGATAGATGATTGATAACCTTATCTTTTGCACGGTCAAGGTTTGACACTTCCCTATATGCTTTTTTTATTTCCTCCGAAAACCTGGCGTTTTCAATAGAAAGGGCAACGGTTCCTGCTAGCATATTCAGCAGTCCTACATCACCCTGGTCAAACTCACCCTCTTTTTTGTTGATGGCGCACAACACCCCGATAATTCTGTCTATACTCCTGAGAGGCACCTGGAGCAGGTTCCTTGTATGGTAGCCCAGTTTTCTGTCTCGCTCGGCATAAAGGCTGGATTCCTCTAAATCATGGGACACTATTATCGGCTCACCACTCTTTATAACTTTGCCTGCAACGAGTTCATCTATGGAGAAACGGATTTCCTTGACTCTTTTTTGGGTGGCTGTGTCATCATAAGCCGCCCCGGGGAAAAAGAGTTCTTGCTTCTCTTGATCCAGCAGGATTACAAGAGCCCCTTCACTATCTATAAGGCGTTTGACCTCACTGCTTACATAATCGAGTAGTTCCTCCAGATCGGGGTATTCTGGAAGGGCTGTACTGATCCTGAGAAGGGCCTCATTACTTCTGTATGCAGTTTTTATTTCTTCGGCAAACCTGGCGTTTTCGATTGAGAGTGCGACGGTCCCTGCAATCATATCAAGAAGCTCCATATCAGTCTGATCAAAATTATTGTGTTTTTTATTGCGTGCGCCCAATACGCCTATGATCCGATCAAAGCTTCGCAGGGGAACCTCAAGAAGATTTTTGGTTCTGTAGCCAAGTTTTTTATCGACTCCCGAGTAAAAATCAGGATCCTTTGAAGTATCCTCTACAATAACGGGCTTTCCTGTCCTTATGACCTTGCCGGCGATACTTTTTTTTGCAGGAAAGCTGATTTCCTTTATTCTTTGTTGTGTATCAGAGTCATCATAGGCAGCACCCCGGAAAAATAGCTCACGCCTTTCTTCGTCTGTCAGGATAACAAGTGCTCCCTCTGCATCCAGAAGATTTTTGACCTCACTGCTCACATAGTCTAGTAGTTCCTCCAAGTCCGGATATTCAGGTAGGGCCCTGCCTATTCGCAGGATTGCCTCGTTGTTCCTCGCAATTCTCTTTTCTTCAGTGATATCACGATGCAGCACCAGTTCCCCTGCGGGCGCGTCTCCGGCTTCTGAATAAAGACCGGCCCTTATCACCACATCCAGAATCCGGCCATCCTTTGTAAGCCTTTTGGTTTCATAGCGAAGTATGATCTTTTCCTTAGTGAGCTTCTTGATCATTGTACGGGTTTCCTCATCGAGACCCTTCGGAAAATATGGTATTGGCTTTCCTTCCAGTTCTTCTAATGTCCATCCGAATGTCTCCGTAAATGAGGGATTTACATAGAAGACACGACCTTCCATGGTGAAGACCACAATAGGATATGGCACAAAATCGAGAAGGGTTTGCAGTCGCCTCTCAGATTTTCGCAGATGGTCCTCAGCTTTTTTTCGTGCTGTTACATCTTGGAGTGTTTCTATGGCTCCGGTAATATTATCTTCTGAATCCTTAAGGGGGGCAGCGGTAATAAAAAGCCATTTTCCTTTTTCGCCCATATCGGGGAAAAAACTTTCGGCCTCATAGGCGTGTTCTTTGATCGCAAATTCACGGTTTAATCCATCATAATAACTGGCTATTTCCTCTTTTGAGGCGCTATCTACCAGTAAATCCGCCATCACCGACCTTTTTTTGGAATAAAAAGCCGTCCACTGTTTTCGGGTTCCTAACATTTGATCTGCTGAGATTCCCGTTAACATTTCACAGGCTCGGTTCCAGTGCGTTATGACATGCCTCTCGTCAATAACAAAGGTAGGAATGGAACTCATATGAATGATCTGGGATAGCCTGTTCTCTGCCTCCTTCAGTTCAGCCTCTGCTGATCTGAGTTCAGCAAGCTCTTTTTCCAACATCATTACCTTTTGTTCAAGGTCTTCATGGGCAGGTCTTTCTATCATGAGATAACCTCCGGATAACTCGGGAACAGGAAATATGTTGATCTCGCCCTAAATTTGCTATCCTTTACCCGACACGGATAAGCTTCATTTTTTCAATAAGTTAATTATACTAAATCAGACAGCAGTTTAGTATAGTAAAAAACTGGTGGTTTTACACAGGGGGAATGAGAGGGGCAATTTGCTGCGGGTTATAAAATATTGCACGAATAAAGGGAGAATAATAATAGCGAGAAATTTGTTAGAGATAGTTTAAAAGCGTGATAAGGTTTTGTTAACAGGAAGCCACTTCAAAAGGCCCTGCATGAGACCACTTTCAGGGCTTGACTTAGTTGATCCTCACAAAATGGAAATAATGCATATACAAACGGAAAAACTGGGCCCCTCGTCCAGGAAAGGTATTTTTTATGTCACGGCTTAATCCCCGGCATGTAGATGCGGTATTGGATGTCATTAATCATGCGCCCTTCTTTAGACACCTTTCCATAGTGGTTAAAGATATAGGGCCAGGATATTCCCTGATTGAACTGAATATGGGAAACGAGCATTTAAATCCCTTTGGGGCTATACATGGAGGGGCTTATTCCTCTGCCATAGATACAGCTGCCTACTGGGCCTTATACTGTGACATGGAAGAAAACAAGGGCCTCATATCCCTTGACCTGACCATCGACTTTCTGGCCCCTGTAAACAGCGGAAAGCTTATCATTGAAGGACGAAGAATTAAGTTAGGAAGATCAATCTGCCTAGGGGAGGCTGGTGCTACTGACAAAGATGGCAGATTGGTTGCCAGAGGAGCATCCAAGTTGATGGTAACTCAAGGACTTCAGACGATTCAAGACGCAGTGAAGTTTGCCGGTGGCACCGATTTGCCGCCTAAATTCATTTAATACAAAAATAGTCTCTGCATGTTTTCCTGCTCCGCCCCTTATTATTACTGTGTCTGAGTCATCAAATAGCTGGATTTGGAGAACTTAATTAATCTATTGTGAAGCGCCATGCACAGTGCCATTCCTTAGGATGCGGATCGGGGGGACAACCGATACATTCTGTCTTTATGCGTGAGTCAACAGCCCTCGCAAAATATGAGTACTCTACCAGTCCGGCTGATTTGCAGGGATAATCATCAAGCCCTTTGCGATTGCGGGCCGCCTGAACCCTGCAATTATTCATTTGAAAGAGAAGGCTGTTGTCATTCTCCGGGATAATGGATTGAGTATTGAGCTTTGCATATATGCGGAGGCTGAGCGCTTGCGCAAGTCCTTCAAGCCCTGGGGTTTCTCCGAGGCCCAGGTAACGCTTGATTGCCCAGGCCTCAAATGGACTGAAGTGGCTCCAGCAACTGTCGTTGCATCGCTTTGCGTCGTTCATTCCATTCTTGAATTCAATTGTCTGGAACCATAACCCGTCATTTGCCAGCCAGTTTTTGCATAAGGAGTCGATAAGTTCGATCAATTTTTCTCTAGGAAGATCTAGAATAGGTTTAGGAATACCGTCAACCACATCGAAACCCAGTGTCTTACCCAGGCGATTTATCTGGATGGGTAGACTCTTTTCATAGACGTCCCCCAACGCTTCCAAGGCTCTTTCCATACCCATCTGGTGACGCACTTCAGTGAACCAGAGCCCATAATGGATTATACTGCGTTGAAGGATGTCGGGTATAAGGCTTATCAATTCGTTATTAGACAGGTCTTCGATTCGCCTTCGCAGTTTTATGTCCTCCATAGAAATTCCTCCTTTATACCGGATATCGGGTTTTGGATTTAATAATTATTAGCACGGGATCGGTGTTATCGGTCAAGAATATTTTATTTTCCTGAATTTCAGCCCGCTGGACCAAGCTTGTTTGGCGAGCGAAGATAGTTAAGAATGGGCCTGAATGAAGGAGAAATTAATATAGCAAAGAAATCTACGGCTCGTCTTGTAGGCACAGTGTTTCATTTTACTAAATAGGACCTTCGGCTTTAAAAAGAGGGCCCTGAGCAGTCGTTGAGGGTTATTTTGAGGAGGGTCTTGACTAGAACAGGGGGTTTTCCCTGAACATTTTTAGTCCAGCATAGAA
>CAZVGY010000047.1:0-25961 GCA_964627015.1 uncultured Desulfobacteraceae bacterium | reverse complement strand
CCCCTTCAAGGGGTTATTGCAATTCCGGCCCCTTTGGGGTCGGATATTTAATTGAGGGGATGCTCTTCTATCCCGAAGGATATAAGCCCGGAAAACGCTATCCGCTAGTACTTGTCATACACGGGGGGCCGTGGGAAAGCGACAAGGATCGCTGGCAGAGTTATCAATGGATAGACCCCTACCATATCCTCTCCCAGAAGGGGGCTTTTGTTCTGGCACCCAACTACCACGGCAGCACCGGATACGGTGAGAACAGCATCGATTTCGCCACTTCGATACAGAATGGTGCGTTCTACAGTCTGGTCACGGAAGATATCGAAAACGGCATAAAGAGTCTGATAGAGCTGGGCATGGTGGATGAGGACCGTCTGGGAACGATGGGTTGGTCCTGTGGCTCGATAATCTCTAACGCACTCATCGTGCATGACCAGAGGTTTAAAGTCGCTTCATGCGGTGCGGGAGGGGGAGAGTGGGTGTCCCAATGGGGGGGATCAATGTTCGGAGATGGTTTCGTGAAAAGCCTTTTCGGTGTAGACCCCATAGAGAAACCCAATATGTTCACGGATCCTGCCCGAGCGCCATTCTACAATGCCGCAAAGGTTAAGACCCCGGTTATTATGTTCCAGCCCGCCGCAGATGTCAACGTTGCTCCCAATACGACCTGGATAACCTACCGCGGGATCCAGAAGCATAGCGATGCCCCGGTGGAACTGTATATCTTTCCTGAGGAAGGCCATGTGCCTCTGCTCATACCCCACCAGCGGCGCAAGCTGGTGGAGGAGCAGAAATGGTTTGACAAATACTTGTTAGGGAAATAAAAAATATTCATCTTCGAACCCGGCGGATAACTCCAAGAGGCCCAGCTGTTCTTTGCAGGGATGAGCAATCAATGAATTTCATCCACTACACCATCATGCGTGAATTTGTTCCTGACAAAAAAAGAGGGTTTCCCTGTAATTTTTCACCGTTACTCCAAGCCCTTATTCTTGTCTTGACAGATCAAACTCTTTGATACTTCATTTTATGTTTATATTACACAATTGCGACATCAAGGAGGCATCGAATGAATAGGAAATACTCACAGCTGAAAAATTCCTTCAAAATAATTCTCCTAGGGATATTTTTCTGTTTTGTTTTCGAAGGATGCTCCCTCGGACCGAAGGCATTGAAAGGAAACAGATTAAATTATAACTTGAGCGTCCAAAAAAGCAACAATGAAGAGCTGCTGGTAAATCTTGTTCGGGCCAAATATTTAGAGCCGTTGTTTTTCCTTCAGGTCGGTTCCATTTCGTCTTCATTCAGCTTTACAGCAGACGCAGGGCTGACGGGAACTCTTTACAATAAGCAAAGCGATATTTTTGTCAATTTCTTAAATCCTATGCTCGGCACCGCTTATGGCGAGAAGCCGACCATTACCTACACCCCTGTCCAGGGAAAAGATGCGCTGAAGCAGCTTATGGAGGAAATTACTCTGGATCGGTTTTTGCTCCTCACACGATTAGGTTGGGGTATCGAATCTCTCATCTGGACTATCGTAGACTCGTTCGGTGAACTTCATAATTACGAGCCCGACCTAACGAAAGGCAAGAACGAACCATACGTTAAATTTCTCGATCTCGTAGGAATATTCGGCCGGATGCAGATACGCGGTGATATCGAGTTTGTCAGTGTGGATAAGCAAGGAAAGGGCACAATGCAGTTACGATATACCGGACCTGAAGAGGCCGACAAGGTGGAGAAGTTTCTCGGAATCAACCCCGAAAGGATTAATACTCAAGACGGCAAGATCATATCGAGCATCAAACTGACGCCGGTCAGGGATCTAACTTTAGGCCTCGGCAAAACGGAAAGAAACGACACGGTAACCATCAGGTTCAAAAGTTGCTTTGGAATTCTCTATGACCTTGCAAGGCACATAGAGGTTCCTGAAGAAGAGATTGAACGGGGTCTCGCCCGAAAAGATGTCATCAGAACGGATAATATTATTAACCGGAAAGGCCTGCATCAGGGTCTTATAAGGGTACGATCCTGCGAAACCCGTCCGGAGGACGCCTTCGTGTCCGTGTTCTACCGTGGCCGGTGGTACTACATTCCAGATAACGATGCCGGATCCAAGGCACATTTCGTACTGGTGGAAACACTCTTTTCACTACAGGCAGGAGAATTGCTTTCGATCCATCCACTTCTGACTCTGCCGTTAAATCAATAGCCGGCAGCCGGTGTCAGCCATGTCGCGGAACCTTAGATTCATAGAGGTAATGGACGCCTCCGGCCAACATAAATATCGGGTATTTCCTTTGTATCCATCATGGAAAATTCTATGATTGATAAAGGAAGGAGCGTATGATCTGTTCCGCCGCGAAAATGTATTTATAGATGATAATCCTACTGTTCACAGCGGTACTGGCACTGATTCATGCCGAAGTGAAACTCTCTCAAGACATTACATCCCTCATAAACGGCGCCAGCTATAGACATTCTCACTGAAGAATCCTGGTTTCGAATTCCAAGTTTGGGGGAACGATCTAAAAATATTTTCATAAGAGGAGGTTCTGGGGCATGCAAAATCACGATAAAATCAAGTGGTCCGAAATAATCCTTTTCAGCCTCATCGCCTATGTTCTGGCTTGGATTTACTGGATCCCGTTCCTGATGAAGGGCCTGGAAGGCATGCGTGCTTTCCCGGGACCATACGGTTTCGCAAATGGAATGTTCGCACCCATGATAGCCGCCTTGATCATGCGTCTATTCGTCAGCCGTGAAGGAGTAAAAGGCTCTCTGGGAATCCTGCGCCATTGGAAATATTATATTATCGCGTTGCTGGCTCCTGCCGCCTATGCTGGCTTATTAGTACTGATCATCGTTTTAACCGGGCAAAGCAGCTTCACCTGGCCGGGGCAGACCTCTCTCTTGTTGGCCTTCCCATTGTTAATCTTGAAAAGCCTCAAGGAATTTCCTCTCGGACTCGGAGAGGAATACGGCTGGCGGGGCTATCTCCTTCCACGGCTGCTTCCCATGGGTGAAATTAAGGCAACGGTTTTTGTGGGACTGATCTGGTGTTTTTGGCACCTCCCGATGATGGTACTTGGAATGAACTACCCTGGTCAGAACGTTATCGTTTCGAGTATTATTTTCACGGTTTTTGTCGTGTTGATGAACTTCCCGTTCACTTGGCTTTTCCTGGCATCCAGGGGCAGCGTCATGGTCGTGGCACTGTTTCACATTACCCTTGATGTTTTCACGGACATCTTCTGTTCGCCCGCGTGTCTACCGGAGGGAAACCAGCTTTTTGTGAGCAGTGCAGGGATTACAAGCTGTGTGGTGCTCCTGGCAATCATTGTTTTGCGCTACACGGTCTTAACCCAAGTTCGCCAGAAAAATGATGAATAGACCTGTCGATAAAGGATTTGGGTAATTTTTCTCTAATTGATGGCTCAGTAGTGGACTTATGGAATAAGCCCCCTCTCTGCCTTAAATTGACTTGCCGGTAGCTTGGCATGAGGGAATGTGGTATTTATTTTTTGAACTAAGGGATGGGTACGATTCCCGTTATAGGTCCTAACCTGAATCAACCACAACTGGAAATATGCAGGCATAGCGACACAACGGAATCTGCGGGAGTGGATTGTTGTACATTGGCCGCCTGATCTTCTTCTCTGATGTGAAAGCCACGGCTAAAGGCCGTGGTCTTTTTTGGATGTTTGAGCTTATTAGGGAAGCTTTAAGACTTTTATATTAATAATTAGCCGTGGAAGGCAAGTAAAGCAAAGATAAGACTATCTTGACATGGTTAATTGTAACCTGAAAAAAAATTGACAATAGGAAAGGGCTATGTTATTCGATTCAAATTGATGAATTTGGAGGAATGATAATTGAAACAGGGGTGCCTCAATGGACAATAATGATCAGATTGTTGGAGAGGGCAAGCAGGGAGAGGAGGATCTTCTTGATTTTGAGTTTGATGACTTGTCTCCTGAGGATCTTGACGCGGAGTCCTCCGATCTTTCCTCTGATGACGATATCATAGACCTCATCGATATTATCGAGCCTGGAGAAATGGCGGATACTTCGAAAACTGATGAGTTATCCCAGCTCCTTAATGATGATGATATCTTCGCAGATGAAGCAAAAACAGATGATTTTAGTGATATGTCTCTTGATGAGCTGGCCCAGAGTGTAGAGATGGAACTGTCGGAAACACTTCGCAAAGATCTTGATACGACGCTTGATGGTTTAGAAACGTCTGGGAAGGAATCTGTTATCGAGGCGCAGGAAGATGCCTCTGAACAGTTTGAACTGGAGGAGGAAGTCACTGAGACAGGTGCTAAGGACGAATTTGAACCGAAGGCAGAGCCGGAGCTATCCCTGGATGAGTTTGCAGAGACCATGGAGGCTGATTTTGCTGAGAGCTTAGAGGAGGATAAGGAACAGGTAGATTTAGAAGATGTCCTGAAAGTAGAGGAAGAGGAGCCTGCTGAAGCGGAGGAAAAGTTAGATCTTGAACAGATTGAGCCCGAAGAGAAAGACCTCGATACAACCGCCGCGGAAGCTGAATCCGAATCCGGGACAGCCTTTGATATTTTTCCGGAGGAACTGGTAGAATCTGTGGAAAGTGATGTTGAAGAAACTCCTCAGAAAGTTGCTGAATCTTCATTTGAAGGTAAAATAGAATCAGAGGAGGCAAGGGATTACGACCTTGAATTTCTGGAGAGCGATCTCGGGAGTCTGAGTGATATTGAAATAGCTGATGAATCCACGGTTCAGGCTGAAAGTGGTGTGCAAAGCGAGGGTGAAGGCATTGAGGTTTCTCCTGAGATACCACCTGAGGATTTTAGTGAAGTGGGAACAGAGGATGAATTTGATGAAGCTCCTGAACCAGAACGAATTGGTCTGTCCGAAGAAAAAATCGAGGCTATTATAACCAAGACAGTTCATGATGTAGTAGAGAGGGTGGCAAAAGAGGCCATGACTGAAGTGGCTGAAAGACTTATTACCGAGGCTATTGATGCCCTGAAAGAGAGTTTGGAATCATCTAAGGATTAAGAAGCCACGCATATATTTTATTATTTAACAGATTGATTCAGCAGGGGGTTGTAAATTTTACAACCCCCTTTTTTGGGTGATTAGGGGTAACAGAAAACATTCGGGGGTATGGAATAGAAGCTTGATGGAATCTATGCATCCTGATATATTGTTTTGTTAATTAATTTGCCTGCAAGGAGCATCGGTAGATGGAAAAAGAAATTATGGCCAAGGGTTACGAGCCCAAGGACGTTGAACTGAAATGGTATGATTACTGGGAAAAAAATAATTTGTTCGTGGCCGAAGCCCGTTCGAATAAACCCGCTTTCTGCATTGTAATCCCTCCCCCAAATGTAACCGGCACCCTTCATATGGGACACGCCTTGAACAACACCCTCCAGGATATTCTCTGCCGGTATAAAAGAATGAAAGGGGAGAATGTCTTATGGCAACCCGGCACTGACCACGCCGGGATTGCTACGCAGAACGTGGTGGAAAAGGACCTTGCCGCCCAGGGTACTGATCGCCATGAGGTTGGACGGGAGAAATTCATTCAACTTGTATGGGAGTGGCGCAAAAAATATGGTGGGCTCATATTGAACCAGCTGAAGAGGCTGGGATGTTCGTGTGATTGGGGACGCGAGCGGTTTACTATGGATGAGGGCCTTTCCAGGGCTGTCAGAGAGGTTTTTGTTAGACTTTATGAAGAAGGTCTTATTTACCGGGGGGATTATATCATAAACTGGTGCCCCCGCTGTCATACAGCCCTGGCTGATCTGGAAGTTGAACATGAGGAGAAAGAAAGTTATCTATATTATATCCGTTATCCCTTTGAGGGTCGGGATGGACATCTTACCGTGGCAACTACACGGCCTGAAACCCTGTTAGGCGATACTGCAGTGGCGGTAAACCCGGAAGATGAACGCTATGCCGGACGAACAGGCGATAGGGTTTTGCTGCCATTATTGAATAAGCCTATTCCTGTTATTTTCGACAAATATGTGGATACAGAATTCGGGACCGGCGCCCTGAAGATAACTCCGGCTCATGATCCCAATGATTTCGAAATAGGGAACAGCCACGGTCTGGAAAGAATCAGGGTTATTGACGATGATGGGAGAATGAATGACCTCGCCGGGCCGTATAAAGGTATGGACAGGTTCGAATGCCGCGAGAAAATACTTGAGGACCTCGACAGGGAAGGGCTTCTGGAAAAAAAGGAGCCTTACCGGAATGCGATCGGCCACTGCTACAGGTGTAAAACCATGATCGAACCTCTTTTATCAAAGCAATGGTTCGTCAAGGTAAGCTCGCTCGCCAAAAGCGCGAGTAGGGCCGTCGAAGAGGGAGAGACACGAATATATCCTCGCAACTGGGAAGCGGTATATTTCGAATGGATGAACAACATAAAGGACTGGTGCGTCTCCAGGCAGATCTGGTGGGGACACAGGATTCCCGCGTGGTATTGCCAGGACTGTGGAGAGGTCAACGTGGCCAAGGAAATGCCTGATACGTGCCGGGCATGCCGGGGAAAGAGACTTGTACAGGAAACCGACGTGCTCGACACCTGGTTCAGTTCGGCGCTGTGGCCCTTTTCTACACTGGGCTGGCCGGATTCTACTGATGAGCTGGAGACTTTTTATCCGACCTCTATTCTGGTAACAGGTTTTGACATACTCTTTTTTTGGGTCGCCAGGATGATGATGATGGGTATACATTTTATGGGTGAAGTTCCCTTCAGAGAAGTTTATATCCACGCCCTGGTGAGGGACGCCGAGGGCAAAAAGATGAGCAAGTCCAAAGGCAATGTTATCGATCCTCTGGAGGTTATGGATGAGTATGGGACTGATGCCTTTCGTTTCACCCTTGCAGCGCTTGCCGCACAGGGGAGGGATATTAAACTTTCTGAGGACAGGATACTCGGCTACCGCCACCTTGTTAACAAGATATGGAATGCTGCCCGGCTGATATTAATGAGCCCTGGTCCTGAAAGAGGCATTGATGGAAATAAAAGGACTTACACTTTGGCGGACCGCTGGATACTGACGAGACTGAGGCATGTGTGCGATGAAGCGGCGAAGGCCATTGAAGATTACAGGTTTAATGATGCAGCTAACTTGTGCTACCAGTTCGTCTGGCATGAGTTCTGTGACTGGTACCTTGAAATGGCTAAGGAAGGTCTTTACAGCGATGATAAAACTCTCAAGGGTTCCACACAATCTGTTGCACAAGAGGTACTTGCGGCAGCGTTAAAGCTTCTTCACCCTTTTATGCCTTTCGTTACGGAGGAGATATGGCACAGAATCCCTAGTAGTGAGGGAAGCATAATGAGAGCGAGTTTTCCTGAGGCCTCTGATTTTTTGATGGACGGGGAGGCTTTGGCGGAAATGGAGCTTCTTATGGGGGTTATCACAGGGATTCGCAACATCCGCGGGGAGATGAACATACCTCCTTCAAAAAAGGTAAACATCATCATTGATTCCCCCTTAGACCGGGATGCCCGGATTTTTGACCGCAACCTGTCGCATATTCAGAACCTTGCCAGGGTTAATAATATATCAATAGAGGCCGGAGTCCCCAAACCAGAAGCCTCTGCAACAGCTGTTTTTGGACAGAACCAGGTGCACCTGCTACTTAAGGGTATCCTTGACTTTGAGGAGGAAAAGAAAAGGCTCAGGAAAGGGATTCAGAAGATACAACAGGAAATCGAGACCTCCAACCGAAAACTGTCCAATAAAGATTTCCTGGAAAAGGCCCCGGCTGAAATTGTTGCTGAGGTCAAGGAAAAAGTGGAAGCTTCTTCATTGAGGCTGGAAAAATTGAATCATAACCTGAACCTATTAGATTCGATTAATGATTGAACAGAAACAATACCTGGACCGTATTATCCGTCTTGCCCTTGAAGAGGATTTGGGCTCTGGGGACCTGACTACAAGGGCAGTTGTCGATCCAGGCCTGTCAGGGAGGGCTTCACTCATAGCCAGGGAGGGTCTTATACTGGCTGGTCTTTTCGTGTTCAAACGTGTTTTTACAGAGGTGAACCCTGACATCGTTTTCGAAGAATTTTTTAAGGATGGGGAATTCGTTCCCGAAGGCAGACAGATATGCCTGGTATCAGGGCTGTTGCAGCATATCCTTACAGCCGAGAGAACTGCTTTAAATTTTCTGCAGAGGATGAGTGGCATCGCCACTCTTACCAGCAAGTACGTTGAGAAACTGGGGGCGTCCAGGGCTCGTGTCGTGGATACAAGAAAGACAGCTCCCGGTCTCAGGCTTCTTGACAAGTACGCAGTTACCAAAGGCGGAGGTTACAACCATCGTTTTGGTTTGTTTGACGGGGTGCTGATAAAAGACAATCATATTGCCGCAGTAGGTTCTATTGAAAAGGCGGTTAAGCTGGCAAGAGAAAAATCCTCTCATACCATTAAAATCGAGGTGGAAGTGGAGGATCTGGCTGGCGTAGAGGCAGCCCTTGAGGCTGGAGCGGATACTATTCTTCTGGATAACATGAACCCTGAACAGCTCAGGGAAGCGGTTAATCTGGTAAATGGAAGGACTCTGGTTGAGGCTTCGGGTGGAATAACCCTGGAAACAATTGAGGAAATTGGAAAGACAGGCGTAGACCTTATTTCCGTTGGTGCACTGACTCATTCGGCTAAGGCGGCGGACCTCAGTCTTGAGATAGCTCAGGGAAATTAGTGTTTCTAGCCTGTATTTTTTATATTTAAGTAGGGAGCAGGGCAGCTCCTGCGAGATATTCTTTCAATCCGTTGGTTTTCTTTCAAGCAAAGGAGAAGCGAAACGCGGCAGCACAAAGCACGCCCTATGAATTTCCGGAGTATAATATTTCAATCCTTTAATGCGTTTTAACCTTTTCTGTGAAAGAGGAGCCAGGGGATCATGCTTGAGCGAGCAGAAAAAAAATCCTATTATACCGCTGGGGTAAGTGGGAACGAGGGTGTAGTAATAACCGGTCTTGGGATAAATTACGTCCGCAAATGAGAAAACGCTTCGAATAATATCCTGGTGAAAGAAAATGGATTCACATTGCGTCACCGCGATTCCATCTTTGTTCAGGGCTTCTTTCATAACCTCATAAAATTCCCTTTGAAAAAGAACTTTTCCCGGTCCAACAGGGTCAGTAGAATCTACGATAATGACGTCGTAAACTCCCTTTTTATTTCGAATAAATGCGGCCCCGTCCTCATACAGGATCCGGACTCTCTTGTCATCCAAACCGGATGCTATGGATGGAAGGAATTTTCGACAGACTTTTACAACCTCTTCGTCTATCTCGCATACGTGTACATTTTGTACCTCGGGGTGTTTCAGCACCTCTCTTACAGTGCCTCCGTCTCCACCCCCTATAATCAGGATATTGTGGGGGGCGGGATGGACAAGAAGAGGGACATGCACTATCATCTCATGGTAGGCAAATTCATCAAACTCAGTGAGCATGGTTATGTTGTCCAGGACAAGCATTCTACCGAGCCGTTCTGTTTCAAATACCGCAATTTCCTGGTATCTGGAGTGATAGTGGCAGAGCACCTCTTTTATTTTGATACTGTTTTGGCATCCGTGTGCTATTTCTGCACTCTCATGAAACCATAGGTCGATTAACCGTTTTTTTTTGTGGTCAAAGCCGATTTGTTCGAGCTGCTCTTCCTGCCTTTTTTTGTTCATGTTTATTTGCCTTATTGTTGAGTTGTTGTTTATCCGGGACCTCCATCAGCAGGGGTGGTATGGTCATTCGATTTGGCCGAGAATATACGGCAAGTCAGTTATGTGGTCAACCTAAAACAGTGATTCAGAAAGCTTCCTTTTCATAATAGAAATCTGTTGACAGTATTTGCACGTATGGATCATCATAATATGATGGAGTGAGTACTTTTAAGGAGGAACAGACTGTGAAATGGGATATATTTTCCATCACAAAAAGCAGAAAAAAGGCCTTTGAAAAAGATGAGGTCGATCTGGTAATCGAGAAGATCGAAAAATCAGCCCCCAGAAAATACAGATCAGAACGTTATCTGTATTATTACAACTACCGGTCCATGGGATCATATACAAAACCTTTAATGGCCTTACTTGAGGTCGCGGCACAATGGGATAGATCTGAGGATCAAAGATCCGTTTTTTTATACAGCCTGTTTATGAGACTTAAAGAGTTCTATGATATCAGGGGCAGACTCTCTATGCCAGAGGCCCTGGAGGACCTGTCGCTGATGAGGAAGTTACAGGAGCTTTTCCTTTTCTTTTTTGACGGGAAGGATACTCCGACCACTGCGGAGATAAAATGCTTATTAACCTGATTATTGAGGCTTATGACCGGCAGACCACCCTTTACACAGGGTTTCTTTCAAGGGAACTACGGAATTTTTCTCCACTTTATCCCTCTTATCGATGTTTCCGGGTGAGAGCATGAAAGTCAAAGCAATCAGGAGCCCGGATAATCCTACATTTAAGGCCTTTTTGAGACTTGCTAAAGCCAAGGATATTAAAAAACAGGGTTTAGCCCTACTCTCGGGGCCCAAACAGGTGAGGGAGGTGATAGAGGAATTTCCCCAGCAATGTGCAGGTTTCATCTATAGCGAGAAGCATAAGCTTGATCTGCAGGGTTTAGAGACCTTACGCTGCTACATGTTGAAGCAGAACCTGTTCAGACAACTCGACCTCTATAATACAGGAGAGCCATTCCTAATTGTGAGGGCAGGGCCTTTTCATCCATTTGATTATTCGTCCTGGCCGCTTGGTTGCACGCTTTGTATACCGTTTCAGGATCCCGCTAACATGGGGGCTGTTATCCGGTCAGCGGCAGCGTTTGGAGTGACCAGAATTGTCATACTGAAAGAGGCCGTCCATCCATTCCACCCCAAATCAGCGAGAGTGGCGGGTAGCTCTCTTTTTAGGGTCCCCGTATTTCAGGGGCCTTCACTGAATGATCTGGACCCCCCTGATGTCCCTCTGATTACTCTTTCTCCTGAGGGTAAGAATATAAATGAACAGGAGTTCCCCCCCGCCTTCTGCCTTGTACCCGGTCTTGAAGGCCCGGGCCTTCCTGTCCATCTCAGAAACAAAACAGCCCTCTCCATTCCAATGGAACCTGGTGTTGAATCTCTGAATGCAGCCCTGGCAACCGGTATCGTGCTTTTCTTATGGCGAAGGAGTGTAATGGGTAAATAGTCTAAGACAGGACTTTTTCATTGACAAAAGCAGGGTTTACTTCGATCCGGACTTCCTCTTGTCTATCTTTGAGCGTATTATTATAATTGAGACAGCCGATACAATCAGGATCAGCAAAGAGACCAGCTGCGTGACGGTCACGCTCCCTCCCAGTATCATGCCCCGGTCATCTCCCCTGAAACGTTCGATGAAAAGGCGTGCTGTGCTGTGGAGGATGAGAAACCATAAAAGTACCTGCCCCTCAAATTTTTTCCGGGAATGCAGGATAAAGAGTACAAAGAAAATAACCAGTCCGCTTATTGAGGAATAGATTTGGGTTGGATGCAGAGGAATATGTTTCGGCGCTAGAGAGTGGGGATCAGTAAAAACGATTGCCCATTTGACATCAGTGGGCTTGCCATAGCAGCATCCGGCCATGAGGCAGCCTATCCTTCCTATTCCCTGGCCCAGCGCTGCAGCTGGGGCCCAGAGATCACCCAGGGCCCATAGGGAGAGACCGTGTTTTTTTGAGTACCACGCTGCAGCAATAAATACTCCAATAATCCCGCCGGAAAATACAAGTCCTCCCTGCCAAATCCTAAAGATGTCAATAGGCCTTTGTAAAAAATGTGGCGCATTTATCAATACATACATCAGCCTCGAGCCTATGAGAGCGGCGAGGATTATAATAAAACCCATGTCCAGGACCTGCTGAGAACTAAACCCTTGGGACTTTCCCAGCCTGACCGTTACAATGAGAGCCGCGGTAAATGCTATGGCTACCAATAAGCCGTAGGTATGAAGGGTGAATGGTCCTATTGAAAAAAGTTCAGGATGCATGTCTTTAGCTCAGATTTGTTTTTTTATTCTTGAAGATAAGGTTTGCTGCCACCCAAAATGTGCCCACGGTGATGGCTGTATCAGCCAGGTTGAAGGCGGGCCAGTGATATGCGCCTAGGTAGAAGTCAAGAAAATCCACTACTTCACGAAGCCTAAGCCTGTCGATAAGATTACCCACAGCGCCTCCCAGAATAAGGGAAAGGCCAAAGATTATTCGGCCCTCCTCCTGTTCAAACTTAAAAAGCCAGAACAGTATTATGGCAATGGCAGCTAAACTGATGATTATAAGGGCATAGAAGGCAACTTCCAAGTCCGATCGGTTCATCAGACCGAAGGCCATTCCCCTGTTCCGCACATGTACCAGGTTGATAAAACCGTCCACCAACGGGATTGAGGCGTGTACATGCATGTGCTTAACAACGGCCAGTTTGGATAACTGGTCCAGCGTGATGGTTATCAGCGCCGGCCAGAGAATCATGTGATAACGTTTCTGAGATTTCACTCTACTCCATTTCAAACAGGGCCTGAACACATCTTTTACATATAGCTGGATGTTTGTTATCTGTCCCGACCGTAGGATCATGAACCCAGCAGCGTTCGCATTTACTGTCCAGCGAGGGTGCTACCTTGACTTTTAGGCCCGGAAAAGTTTCGCTTTCAGGGATATCTGCAATCTCTTCTATTCCAACCAGAACCACCGAGGATACAATAAATATCGATCTGAGGTGGGCTTTAAAAGGCTCCAGCTTTTCCATGAGTTCGGGTGCCGCTCCGAGTGTCACAGAGGCGTCAAGCGGATGACCTATCTCTTTTTCTTTTCTTGCAATTTCCAGGGCCCTGGTGACCTCTTTACGAACCGCTATTATATCCTCCCAGCGGGCGGAGAGGTTATGATTTATGTATTCTTCTCTAGGAGGAATAAAGAGATCCATGTGAACACTCGGGGCTCGGCGGTCTTTATGCATGTGCTGCCAGATTTCATCAGCAGTAAAGGAGAGGAGAGGGGCCATAAGCCTTACCAGGACTTCCAGAATTTCATTCATTGCAGTCTGAGCGGATCGTCTCGCTATCGATTTAGAGGGAGAAGTATAAAGACAGTCTTTTATGATATCCAGGTAAAATGAGGAGAGATCCAGGGTACAGAAGTTATGAAGATTGTGGTAAACGAGGTGAAATTCAAAAGTCTCATAGGCCTTTATTACCTTTTCAGAAAGTTCCTGCAGGCGGTTAAGCGCCCAGCGGTCCAGTTCATCCATCTCTTCGTAAGGGACCATATCCGCGCCCGGATCAAAATCGTTCAGGTTTCCCAGAAGATAACGGCATGTGTTCCTTATTCGCCGATAGGCCTCAGTAAGACGTTGTAAGATTTCCTCTGACAGCCTTATGTTATCTCGATAATCTTCTCCCGCAACCCATAACCTGAGGATTTCCGCACCATAATTTTTGATAAGTTTCTCAGGAGAGATAACGTTGCCAGCCGATTTATGCATTGCCTTACCTGATCCATCCACCACGAAACCATGGGTCAGAACACTTTTGAAAGGCGCCTGGCCCCTCGTTCCGACCGAGCAGAGGAGAGAGCTATGAAACCATCCACGGTGCTGGTCGCTGCCTTCCAGGTATAAGTCCGACGGACTGTAAAGGTAATCTCTTTTTTCCATTACAGCGGCAAAGCTAACACCGGAATCGAACCATACGTCAAGAATATCAGTTTCCTTTGTAAATTTGTGCCCTCCACATTCAGGGCATACAGTGCCTGAAGGCAGCAGGTCTTCTTCCTTTTCAGTGAACCATACGTCTGCTCCTGATTTTTCTACCAGCCCCGCCAGCCTATCTATAATCTCCTGTGATATTAACACCTGGCCGCAGTCATTACAGAAAAAAACGGTAATAGGAACGCCCCATGATCTCTGCCTGGAGATACACCAGTCAGGCCGGTTTGCGATCATGTTATAGATACGTTCTTTTCCCCAGGAAGGTATCCAGGATACCTGATCAATCGCGTTGAGGGCTTTTCGCCTGAGTTCATTTTTATCCATGGAAATGAACCATTGCTTGGTGGATCGGAATATTACCGGCTTTTTGCAGCGCCAGCAATGAGGATATTCATGGGTTATCTCCTGTTCCTTAATTAGAGCTCCAACCTCTTCAAGCTTGTGGTTCACGGCCTTGTTGGCTTCAAATACATTCTGCCCGGCAAAGTATTCAACATCGTCTGTGAAACACCCGGCGTCGTCAACTGGCGAATATATGTCCAGCCCGTATTTAAGTCCTGTCTCGTAATCTTCACGTCCGTGTCCGGGTGCGGTGTGGACACATCCGGTACCTGCTTCCAAAGTTACATACGGGGCTAGAACTATTCGGGAACTTCTTTCATATAGTGGATGCTTTGCCTCAAGATTTTCGAGGTCAACAGACCTGACTTCCGTCAATATTTCGTAGGACTCAATTCCGAATATTTTCATACACCGGTCAAGAAGTTCTCTTGCGAGGATCATTACCTGGTTATTCCCTGTTTCAACGGCTACATATTCCAGGTCAGGATGCAAGGCAACAGCTAGATTAGCAGGAATAGTCCAGGGTGTGGTGGTCCATATTATTATGGATACGTCTTTTCCTTTCAGCACAGGGTACAAGGATGTGAGGTCCGATATCATGGAAAATTTGACAAAGATGGATGGAGAGTTGTGTTGATTGTATTCGACCTCGGCCTCGGCCAGTGCTGTCTTACAGGAGGTGCACCAATAAATTGGCTTTTTGCTTCTCATCAGGCTGCCATTCAACGCGAATTTGCCGAATTCTGTTATTATCTGGGCTTCATAGGGATAATTCATTGTCAGGTATGGCCTGTCCCACTCACCCAGAACGCCAAGCCGTTTAAATTCATCCCTCTGTATGTCTATGTATTTTTCAGCATACTTACGGCAGTATGCTCTTACTTCGGCCTGACTCATTTTCAGCTTCCGGCTTCCCAATTCAGCATCCACTTTGTGTTCAATAGGCAGGCCATGACAATCCCACCCGGGGACGTAAGGGGCATCAAACCCGGACATCTGTTTGGATTTTATAATAATGTCCTTGAGTATTTTGTTAAAGGCGGTGCCCATATGGATGTTGCCGTTGGCATATGGCGGGCCGTCATGAAGCATATAGCGCTTTCGGCCCCTGGATGCCTCCCTTATGAGCCTGTAAAGATTCAGGTCATCCCATCTGGCAATTATTTCCGGCTCTCTTTTTACCAGATTGGCCTTCATCGGAAATGATGTCTCGGGAAGATTTAGTGTCTGTTTATAATCCATAAAGTGTGCCTCCAATTTTACTGATAAATTGTTAAATTATCAGACAGCCATGCCTAAGTCAAATCCTTAATCTGGTGTTGACATAAGTCCCTATACACAGTATTAGATGAGTCAAAATGTCTGTCTTTTGGTGCAGCCGATCAGCTATATTTGAATAAAGTAGTTCGATCCGCATGCAGGAGAGTAGTTCTCATTTAAAATTCATCAGGATTTGCCCTCACCGGGATGCTTACGGACGGAGATGCCTATTTTAATCCAATCTCTGCTACCGTGAGTTACTGGTAGTAAGAAAAGCATTAAAATAATGGGGGAAGAAATGATTAGATTCAAGTTTGCGGCGCTGAGCTTATTTACTTTTCTCATGGCCGGTTGCGCACCTCTTATTATTTTCGGAGCTGGTACGGCTGCTGGTGTAGCCGGTTATAAGTATTATCAGGGAGCGCTTACCGTCGTTTTTCAGGCGCCTTTTATGAAGACCTGGGATGGGACCTTGACAGCGTTGGGAGAGATGCAACTCGAAATAGAGAGTTCGGATCATGATCTCACATCCGGGATTATTCGTGCCAAACGCTCGGATAAAAAGGAAGTTAAGGTTTCTCTTGCCTATAAATCGGCAAAGGAAACGGAGGTGGTTATCCGGGTAGGTCTGTTTGGGGACAAAGAAGCCTCTCTGGCTATCAAAGACAGAATAGCACAGGTCCTCAACAGAAATTAGATGGGGTCAGGTCCTGATTTTGAGACGGTCCAGCATGTTATGGGCGAACTTGATTATAAAATCCATCTGCTGGGCAGTGCAGTAGCCGGAACAGTCGCATCTCATATTCGGTTGACTGCGTATAAGAAATTCAAGCTTAACCCAATCAGCACCCAAATCTACTGCAAAGGCGAATGGCCGACATTCGTGGTGACTGAACTGGGCTCCACTCAGAAGGTCTTCGGGAATCCTGACCCAAAAGATCTGATCCAGATTTGAAGTGATGGCATTTTTCTGGAGAAAGTCAGTAATTTTTCCCATATCAGAGTGAGGTATTTCGTCAATCAGATAGGCTCTCATAGATGATTCCCTTCTCCAAGCTGATCTATTTTTTTGCCTGTCAGATGCGCGTCAACCACAGAATAAAGCCATAAGGCCCCAAATGCCGCAAGCAGATACCACAGGAGCGAAATATCCTGCTCCCTGAAACTTTCTGATATGGTGATGTGATCTGAAAAAGTCAGCCTATCCAGATCAATGGAGGCCCGGATGATTCTGTAGAGCTTAATAATTCCTGCAATAAACAGAAGGAAAACAGCAGAAAGAATTACTACCCCTTTCTTTAGGTCCTGGTTGAATACCTGGCCAAGTCCCGGAATTATAAATGCTGAACAGAGGGGTGATAAGATAGCTTTTTTCACGACTTTTTCAGTTCTCCCTGAAAAATCCTGGTGCGATGCTGGCTAGAAATTATTTAGAGGTATAAAGCTGTTTATTAGAGGAAAAGGCGTTTAGAAATGCTTATATATTATGTGATTGGCCTTGTCAATTGACTCGGGTCTTCCAGGGAGAAATCAAACCCTCAAAGACAAACACAAAACTTTTATGAGGTCTATTTTTTATGTCATGGCTTGTTAAAAAGGTTCAGGTAAATATACCGCTTACCATGCTTATTGAGTCATTTCTAGACAGGTTTATTAATGAAGGGCTCAATCCAGAAATTGGCGTAGACGCAGACACGCTTGACAGTTTCAGCCCCTCTGATTTGAAGCCGGTTGCCCAAAGACTTTTTGCAAACGATCTTTCTGTAACCCTTCACGGTCCGTACATGGATCTCTCACCTGGTTCCCCGGACAGGGAGGTTGTTTCAGTCGCCAGGAGGCGTTTCGAGCAGATGTTAGGGCTAGTAAGCGTTTTCAAGCCAAAAACAGTGGTTTGCCATACGGGATATGATGAAAAAAGGTATTGGCATATGAAGGACCTTTGGCTTGAAAAAAGCCTTGAGATTTGGTCCTGGTTAGGGACGAGGGTTCGGAGCGAGGGGGCCTTGTTAATGCTGGAAAATGTGTACGAACAGAACCCGGGTGATTTGGCGCCACTCTTTGAAAATCTCGAGAACCAAGGTGTAGGTTTCTGTCTGGATACGGGTCATCACTCAGTTTTCAGTGATATCCCTATTAAGACATGGATAGATACCCTGGGTCACTATATTGGTCAGCTTCATCTCCACGACAACCACGGTGAACAGGATGAGCATCTCGCAATGGGTCGTGGAAAGATAGATTTCATAACATTTTTCAATCTCTTAAAAGAACATAAAGACAGTCGGCCGCCTGTAATTACGCTTGAGCCGCATAATGAAGAGGATCTTTTCCCGAGCCTGGAATATCTCGAAAATGTTTGGCCATGGTGATTAAGGCAGCTCTTTGTTTGTCATTGAATTCTTCAGATCCTTAATATACTGTAAGTTTTTGATCAGGTTTTTTTGCCAGGTTTTGACATATAGCCACTGTTTATTTTTTTCTACGTAAAAATAAAGATATATTAACAACAGATATTGAGGCTTTTAGCCTATCTTTGTAGTTGGTACTGTGAAAGGGGAGGTACGTCAATGCAATTAGACGACGTTATAATTTCGAGGTCTATTATAGAATCATATACGGCAAAGCTGCTTGAATGTCTCGATGTGGACGTAGCTCTGGTAGGTGCAGGACCTGCTAATCTCGTCGCTGGCTTCTACCTCGGTATGTCAGGTGTAAAAGCGGTCATATTTGAGTCCAAGCTGGCACCCGGGGGCGGAATGTGGGGAGGCGGCATGATGTTTAACGAAATAGTTCTGCAGGATGATGCTCTGGGTATCGTTGAGGAATTGGGTATATCATATTCCTCGCAGGCTGAAGGCTATCATACCATGGACAGCGTAGAAGCCACTTCCACGCTTATTTCCAGGTGTATCAAAGCAGGTACAAAAATTTTCAACCTGGTAAAAGTCACTGATGTTCTCTTTAGAGAGCGGGATAATAGTCCCAGGGTATCCGGGCTCGTCATAAACTGGTCACCTGTAGAGAAACTGGATCTGGCAGTAGACCCTCTGAGCATCAAAGCCTCTTTTGTTGTTGACGGCACAGGACATCCCGCTGACTTGTGCAGTATAATTACCCGAAAGCTTGACGCGAAGTTAAATACCAGAACTGGTGGGGTTGTTGGTGAAATGTCTCTATGGGCGGAGAAAGGCGAACAATTTACTGTAGCAAATACAGGTGAAGCATTCCCGGGCCTTTACGTGGTAGGTATGGCGGCGAACAATACTTTTGGAGGGCCCAGGATGGGGCCTATTTTTGGCGGCATGATACGCTCAGGCAAAAAAGTCGCCGGGATTTTGAAGGGACTTCTCAGAGAGTAGGGTTTTATTTTGAGAGTGCTAGAAGACTTCAGGCTCTACTGTTTTTCACCCGGAGGATTCCTGCGAGGAAGAGATCCCCTTGAAATGGTCACGGCCCAGATAAGGGGCGGGGCTGATATCATACAGCTGAGGGAAAAAGATATGCCCAGGCGTGCAAGGCTTGAACTCGGTTTTAAATTGAGGGATCTTACCAGGAGGGAAGGTGTGATGTTTATAGTTAATGATGACATTGACCTTGCCCTTATTTTGGATGCAGACGGGGTCCATCTGGGTCAGGAGGATATCCCTATTCATTATGCCAGGCCTCTAATGAAGGAAAAGATAATCGGTATTTCTACGCATTCAGCTGAACAGGCAAGTGAGGCACAATCTTCTGGTGCCGACTATATAGGCGTGGGTCCAATCTTTGCCACTACTACAAAGCCCGATAGAGAAAATGTAGTTGGGCTTGAACTGCTTAGGACAATAAAGGATTTCTGCCATATTCCATATGTCGCCATTGGTGGTATAGGAGAAGTGAATATTGAATCTGTTGTTAAAACAGGTTGTAAAAGGGTCGCTGTGATTTCGGATGTTTTGAATGCTTCGAATATCGAGGAACGATGTTTTATATTGAGGAGTATGTTACCGTGAATTCTATTATGGAACATCCTTTCTCAAAGTCTGTTACAGCAGTTGAAAGGTATAAACGTCTCTGTGAAATTGTAAGCCCTGAAGACATTCTGGGCATTATAATAGATGCGGATCCGGATTCTATGGCCAGCGCGCTGGCATTAAAGAGGTTACTATGGCGCAAAGTCTGGAAAACAGTTATTTACCATATTAACGCCATTAAGCGTGCCGATAACCTTGCATTTATTAGACTTCTGAAGATTGACCAGCAGCACGTGCGCAATATAAAAAAGATGAAAATCACGAAGTGGGCCATCCTTGATTCTCAGCCAGCGCACCATGAACAATTTAAGAATTATCAGTTTGATATTATCATAGACCACCATCCTCTCGATGCTTTATCAAGGGCAAGTTTCATGGATATAAAGGAAAACTATGGGGCCAACTCCACTCTCATGACAGAGTACCTTAGGGCCGCCAAGATTCGTCCTTCTCCGATGCTCGCTACAGCTCTGTTTTATGGAATCAGAACTGACACCGATGATTTTCTCAGAGAGTCTCTTCCTAATGATATTAACGCATTCCGTTACCTGTACCGTTATACTAACATGAATATCATAAAGAAGATCGAATCCTCAGAAATGACCAGAGGTACCCTGGAGAGTTATCGTATAGCAATGGACCGCCTTCAATTTATAGGCAATGTCGCTTTCGTATACATGGGAGAAGTGAATAATCCTGATATTCTTGTTGTTATAGCGGATTTTTTTATGAGGCTCGCAGAGGCCACCTGGAGTGTGGCAGCTGGAGTTTACCGGGAAAAACTGATTATTATTTTAAGAAATGTAGGTTTCAGGGGCGATGCCGGCAAGAGCGCACAAAAATTATTTGGTCATCTAGACGGCTCCTCCGCAGGGGGGCACAGGGGCGCCGCCAGAGCCGAAATACCAATGAGAGAAATAAACGAGAACCTAAAATCCGGGTCAGATCCGGGTGATTATATACTCGAGATGCTAAAATCCCTAAAATAGAAGAGACTGACCCAAACTGAAGGAGATTTCGACTTGTCCGTTCTTAAGACGAGAAATATCGATGGAGAACTGGTTGACGAGGTTAAAAGGCTCATCCAGGAGCGCAACAGTAAAGCCCTGAAGACTTTAATTAATGAGATCAGGGCCGCTGACGTTGCCGATCTGATCGAACACCTGGCGTCCGATGAGCGCCTTTTTATTTTCGAGCTCCTGGAGCCTGAGGGGGCCGGAGAGGTCCTCGTAGAGATAGAGTCTCCTGTTCAGGGGCATATCCTTAAGGCCCTGGATAATCAGGCTATTTCCGATATTATTCAAGAACTTGATTCTGATGACGCAGCTGACCTCGTAGGTGATCTGCCTAAGGACAGAGCAAAAGAAATTATTGATTCGTTAGGGCACGAGGTGTCAAAAGAGCTGCAAAAACTCCTGCCTTATGGCGAAGACACTGCAGGGGGAATCATGGCCCTGGAGTTCGCCCGGGTAAAGGTGGATGCAAGCCTGGAGGATGCGGTAGAGACGATCCGGGAAAAAGAAGCAGACGTAGAGTACCTCTATTACCTCTGGGTTGTCGATGATTTTGAAAGGTTGGTAGGTGTGGTTTCTTTAAAGGATTTGCTTCTGGCGCCTCCAGGCGTCAAGATCGGAGACATAATGAATCCCGAGGTCATATCTGTCCATGTCAACACGGATCAGGAGGATGTGGCCCGACTGGTCAAGAAATACGATCTCGTTAATATACCTGTGGTTGACAGCAGCAATCGCCTTGTGGGGCGGATAACCCATGATGACATCATTGATGTCATCGAGGAAGAGGCCGATGAGGATATATCGCTCATGGCGGGAGTTATTGATCAGGCCATTACGGAATTTTCAACGGCTAAAATTTCAAGAGCCAGGCTGCCCTGGCTCATAGCAGGGTTGTTCGGTGGTATACTTGCCGCGGTCGTCATCCGGCAGTTTGAGTCATCCCTGGAGAAAATACTGGCGTTGTCGTTTTTTTTCCCAGTCATCATGGCAATGGGGGGAAATACAGGTACGCAGGCAGCTACAGTTGTCGTGAGAGGACTGGCGACAGGAGACATCGGTTTGGTGAATGTTGGCAAGAGACTCTGGATGGAAACGAGGGTGGCTCTTATCAACGGATTGATATGTGGAGGTATACTTGGTCTGATTGTGGGGTTTTGGCTTTCCGATTCCAGACTGGGATTGATCGTGTCTCTTGCTCTGATATTGATAATAATAAATTCAGGACTCATCGGGGCCTCGGTTCCGCTGCTTCTAAAAAAGGCTAATATAGACCCGGCACTTGCTACCGGGCCCTTTGTTACAACCTTGAACGACATTCTAAGTCTATTCATCTACCTGGGACTTGTAACAATCTTTTTGCAAATCAATTTATGATAATTGGTCAAGGTTTTTCGTTGTGTTTGAAGATCCAGGATTTTGTGACAGCACTGATAGGCTTAAGATTTGCTCTGCAGTCTGCCCGGGAAAGAAGACCGTTGAATAAAGGCCTTTGTACCCGGGCAGATTTGAAAGATTTCATTATTTTTCGTATCAATCTACAGTATAAAAAGACGGATCGAATTCCGGCCTGTCCTTGTATTTTTTCATGTGAAAAATTTCCGGGGCTTTGTCCATGAACTGCAGTAAATTTTCAGGGGCCTGGATCCCCACTTCGCGGAGGGCTCTGGGAATATCACTTTGCTTGGCCGGACAACCCGGAATTGTGACACAATGGTTTATCAATGGATTCTTCCCGTTCAATTTTACCTGGCACTGCCCAAAGAGCAAGGTGTGTTTGTGACCGGGGCTTGGCATCATCCTCTTACCATACAGCACTTCAACATCGTCAAAGGTCTTATCCTTGTTCTCAGCCATTACAATCCCCATGATCAGTGTTTCTATTAGCCAGGAGCAATATGTGCACACTGTATCATCCGCAGGAGGATAGGTAAGGCCTTTTATTCCAGCCCTTTCAAATCCTTCGGGCATATTGGACTTTGTACCATGCTCCCATGCCCAATTGTGAGGTTTCAGTACAGTATCAATATCTATATTGCCTTTTAAATTGATGTCCCCTAAATCAACTGGCCTTTTGTGGTCTTTTGCCGCGATGACCAGGTGAGGAACATTTTCAGGACCTATTCCAAGTACTTTTGCTCCCACTTTATCTGCGGAGATAACGTCCTTGGAAGCTATAATTATGTTTGATCTGTGTGCCATCCCTGTATACATGGGGCCTCTGTCCAGCGTGTAGATGCCATCTATAACTGTGAGATCAGGGTTCACAAACGAGGGCAATTTAGCTACGTGCCATTGTAAACCGATATCAGGATCTGCGTTATGGCATTGTTTTCTGGAAGCTATATTTAATGTCCCTTTAAGGTTTTTGACTCCCAAAGAAACTACCGCCTGGGCGTGGGTTTTCAACACCGGCATGTCAATGACGTAATCTGCTTCAAGTATGTCCTGGTTTACAGATAATTTGAGATCCCCGAACGTGACCTTGGTGAAAGGCCTCTTCATCATGTCCAGTATCTTAATTCCATACCTTTCTCTGAGGAGATCGAGTCCCAACCCTCTCGCAGCTTTTTCAAGCATGGATTCTTTGGTTTTTTCCATTTCCACCATGCCTTCGGCAATTGTAATATCATTTATGCCCCTGTCCTTTAATAGCCTGACCATATCTTCGATCATTCGGCTGGTTGTCAGGACACCATATTTGGGAAAATTGCTCCCTTCGTGCCATATGACGTAATTGGGCTTGAGGAATACCTTTGCATCGGTAGAAAGGCCTTCAAGACCACCGCACAAATCGATCGCCTCTTTTAATGAGTCATAGGGTGTTTCATATTTTACGACAGCTACATCAAACATGAATATTACCTCCTAATAAAAAGACATATAATGTTTCTCTTATATTATAGAATATTAACCATAAAACCGACTTTCTTATTATACCCCAGATCTGATTCGTTTTAAAGGTAAAGAGCGTTACAGGGGGTTTTTGTGACAAAACGCCATGTAGAAACCGTCAATCAACCGAATCTGTATTTATTGAATAATTTACATTTTATACCTGTTACATTCAGTACCAACATACTGAGTTCCTTGTGAAGTTCGGCGCTAATTAATCAATCCGTGGGAACACCTGATTTAAAACCGGGGATCTAGTTATAAAAGCATACGGAAAATCCGTATGCTTTTATATGCAGCTCTATTACAGGTTGTATGGCCGGGTAACAGAAACTATTAAAGGGATATAGTTTCCGGAATCGTTCGCGGCGAAAACCTTTCTATTTGACTACATCTTTGCCCCCGGGGAACAGTTCAGGCACATACAGACCTTCTGCGACTTTTACCACCTTTCCGCTTTGCATCTGATACATGGCGGCTTCATGGCCTCCACACCTTGAGGTCTCGGTGAATGTGACCCTGTTATAGGAGAGCATGGGCCTGAAATCCTTCATGGTGGTAAGGGCGTGGTAACAGGCCGTGCCATCCAGGTTTTCGAGCCCTACTTTTTTGATCGCCCGCCTTATGCTTTCCAGGTAGACATCAAACCAGCTTACCACGCAGGAATATCCGAACGCATATAGTTCCGGCAGAGTTTGCTTTGTTCAAATATTTTTACGAATTCCTGGCTTTCCCACTCGCTGGTGTTGACCTTGAAGGCGGTAAGATGCATGGTTCCTTCAGCCAGATCCCCGGCATGTTGCTGGACCTGCATAATATTCCCGTACCAGAATAAAAAGTCCTTAAAATCATCCCTAATGCCAAGCCTTTCAGCGTCTTTAAGAACAAGTGCATGCGATCCGGGATACATTCCAAAATAGACGAAATCGGCTTTTTGCTTTTTAATAAGTCTCAGGATCTGGGCTGAGCAGTCACTTGGACTTACCGGTATATATTCTGAGCCTACGAAATCAATACCTATTTTTTTCAGATAGTCTCTGGTTTCTTTCTGGTCAAATGCCCGTCCCATGGCATTATCCCACCCGATAATCCCCATGCGGGGCCTTCTTTTTTCGTAATGTTTTCTGATCCACTCGGAATCGCTGTCTGCCTTCCAGTTGGCGACAATCCAGTCTCCACAGGCGCCCACCATACCTTCATATGATCCCATTATGCCGAAATACCAGCCTGGAGGCAGGATAGTGTTCCGTGCGGTAGAGCCTTCTATAGCCGGAATACGGTATCTTTTTGCCAGGGGCTTAATCGCCAGAACAGTAGGACTGGTAAATCCTCCACAGCTAAGCACAGGTTTTGGCTCCTTATTGACTGCCATTTGATAGGCGGCTACACATTTTCCAACATCAGCTCCATGGTCATAGATTTCATATTGTAAGTTTACTCCGGGTATATAGTTGTTTTCATTAGCCCATTTAAAATAATCTTTTGCTCCCTTCAGGGCCAGCTGGTGCCCGCCCGCATAAGGTCCGGTCAGGTCCCATAGACCGAGGATACGCACATCTTTTTTATCCGCGTGTGCAGATAAGGGCATAACCAACAAGAGACAGAATAATGCAAACATTCCAGGTAAAGTTCTTGCGCTTTTTGATCCGAACATTTTTTATCCTCCTTAACTTAATTGTTTATGAAGCCCCAGTTTTTGATTGAAAATTTGTTATTATGATTCAATTTTAAGCCCTTTGAACCAGGGCTTAAAAACACTACTTTCCCTTCCAGCTTGGTTTACGTTTTTCAACAAAAGCGGTAATTGCTTCCTTTGTATCTTCTGAATTAACAACAGGGGATACGACTGCATCCTCATATTTGACAACGCTTTCGTAGTCCATATCAAAGCCGTCATGCAGGAGTTTTTTCATGGCGGTGATTGAAAGAGGTCCTCCATGGCATACTTGCTTTGCAGCCTTTTCCGCCTCATTCATTAATTCAGTTCGGTCTACGAGAGTATTGACTATTCCCAATTCGTAAAAGCGCTGTGCACTGACACTCCTTCCTGTTAGCAGCATCTCAGAAGCCAGTCCAAAAGGAATGAACCGGGGAAGAATTCCGCTGAACTCAACAGGAAAATTTATTCTGACCTCGCCCATACCGAATGAGGCTTCTTTGGTAGCGATGCGAATATCCGAAAGAAGTACGAACAGCAGGCCACCTCCGTTAACGTTCCCATCTACGGCTGTAATAAAAGGTTTATGGAGCTTGTGCTGTAAGGGGTTATAGTTAATTGGGCCGTGGCAATGCGATTTTGTATAGTCAAATTGGATATCATTCAATGATTTGGCCATTTCACTGATATCTGATCCGGCGCAGAAATTACCGCCAGCCCCTGTCATGATGGCAACACGCAGGTTATTATCGTCCTTGAAATCTTCCCATATATTATGGATTAATTCGACCGTCTCGAAATCCATTACATTCATTACTTCGGGGCGGTTTAAGGTTATATATGCAATATCTTGTTTTTTCTCGTATATGACTTTCGGCATCTCTTTTTCTCCTGAAACGATTAATCCGTGTTGAGTCGTATATTTCTATTTTTGAAGTCAGATATTTTATACATTGTTTTTCTCTCGAAATTACTGGTTTCTATCAATCAGCAAAGGCTGATTCCATTACCAACTGGGCGATATCCTTTATTCGGAGTCTTT
>CAZVGY010000046.1:0-26248 GCA_964627015.1 uncultured Desulfobacteraceae bacterium | reverse complement strand
ATCAACTCCGGAGAGGAACTGACTGTCCGGGAAGTCCTTGACTAATACACATAAAGACATGTAACCCCTTTATTTTATTCTGGTAGTCCCAACGGGACTCGAACCCGTGTCGCCGGCGTGAGAGGCCGATATCCTAGACCGCTAGACGATGGGACCTTGTAAACTGATAATGTTCTGTTTTTTTTGGCTGGGGGACGAGGATTCGAACCTCGATTAACGGGGCCAGAACCCGTCGTCCTACCGTTGAACGATCCCCCAGTAAAAAATTTGAATTTCGCCAATCCTCTTCTAAAAGTCAAGAAAAAAACTTTTTTATAAGCCGGCGCCCTCTACTACCTTCCAGCAACGCACCAGGTGACCTGTCTCTGGGCTGTAAAATCCGATGTCCTGTTCACGGCAGCGCTTTTCCACGAGTGGACACCTGCCCTGAAATCTGCATCCTGGAGGCGGATCAAGCGAACTGGGCACATCTCCCTTCAGAGCATCTTCCGCAACAATACCGCGCCCCGGCTCGATCTTCGGAATAGCTGAGAGCAGTGCAAGGGTGTATGGATGGAGAGGATTTTCGAACAATTTCTCCGCAGGAGCATACTCCATAATCTGTCCCAGATACATCACCGCTACTGTATCACTAACATACCCAACTACATTGAGATCATGAGATATAAACAGATAGCTCAACCCCATTCGTACCTGCAGATCTCTCAGGAGATTGATTATCTGCGCCTGAATAGAAACATCCAGGGCCGATATGGGTTCATCACATATTATAAGCGAGGGTTCGACACTCAAAGCCCTCGCTATACCCACACGCTGACGCTGTCCTCCGCTGAACTCGTGCGGGTAGCGGTCGCTTACAGCACCTGATATGCCTACAGTTTCAAGAAGATTTTTTACTTGCTTTTTTCGTTCTTTCAGCGGCACTCCCCTGATCCTCAAACCTTCCTCCACAGTCTGTCCAATCGTCATTCTAGGATTGAGTGAACTGAAGGGGTCCTGAAACACAATCTGCATCTCTTTCCTGATAGGTTTCATCTCCTTTTCGGATAAACCGCTGATATCACGCCCCTGATAGATTACCTCACCTGCGTCAGGATCCAGGAGCTTCAAAATAAGCCTAGCCACAGTAGATTTTCCGCATCCGCTTTCCCCTACCAGGCCCAGGGTCCTGCCCCGCCCAATTTCAAAATCTACTCCGTCAACAGCCTTGACCCAGCCGCTCACCCTCTGGAAAAAACCCCTGCGCACGGCAAAATATTTCCTGAGTCCCTTTACCTCAAGGGGGATTTCTTTTCCCTTGATTTCCTCTCTGTCCGGGGTCGGGCCGAGCTCTTTTAAAGAAGGAAGATTCATGATCTCTGCTCTTTCTCGTAAATGACCGGGCAACGGCTCGAATGTCCCCCCCCGTAATCGCACATGTCAGGAAAGTCCTTACTACAGGAATCCACTCTCGAATCACATCTGGGATGAAAAGGACATCCGTCGGGCTTGTACGCCGGATTGGGCACCATCCCCCTGATGCTGTAAAGCACCTCGCCCCGCCTGGATCTTGAGGGAAGGGATGCCAGCAGCCCTCGTGTGTATGGGTGTTTGGGCTCGCCAAATACTGTGGCGGTGCTCCCCTGCTCCACAATACTGCCTGCATACATCACGTAGACCCGGTCTGCAATGCTGGCAACCACTCCCAGGTCATGAGTAATATAAAGGACTGACAACCCCCTCTTCCTCTTAAGCGAGCTGAACAGCCTGAGTATCTGTGCCTGAATAGTCACATCAAGGGCCGTGGTCGGCTCGTCGGCTATAATCAGGTCAGGTTCGCATGCCAGGGCCATTGCTATCATGACCCGCTGTCTCTGTCCCCCGCTGAACTGGTGGGGATAATCATTCAGCCGCTCTTCAGGTGCGGGTATTCCCGTATCAGATAGGAGCCTGATGCACCTCTGACGCAATTCACTGTCTATAACCCTTTCATGAGCTCTTATTGCCTCTCCTATCTGATCTCCAATAGTAAAAACAGGGTTAAGAGATGTAAGCGGCTCCTGAAACACCATTGCAATCCTGTTTCCCCGAATGGGGCGCATTTCGTCCTCACCCAGCTTCAGAAGGTCTTCACCATGAAAAAGGATCTCTCCTCCAACTATCTCGCCCGGAGGTCTGGGTATCAAGCCGAGTGTTGTAAGTGCGGAAACAGTCTTTCCACAACCCGATTCCCCGACAAGACACACGGTCTCTCCCTGTTTCACATCAAAACTCACCCCATCCACCGCACGTGCAGTCTTTTTGTTCGTGCGAAAATAGACCTTTAGATCCTGCACTGAGAGGATTGGAGAGTCGCAGTTATTCTTCGTCTGTTCCTGCAAAAGTCAAAATTCCTCTTCCCGGGCCCATGTGTCAATTTCCTTCCCTCAACCTGGGATTAAGGATATCCCTGAGTCCTTCACCAAACAGGTTGAATGAAAGAACCACGATAAGGATGGCCATACCCGGCACAAATGTCAGCCATGGTGCATCAAATATAAACCGCTTTCCGTCCGACAGGATATTTCCCCAGGTTGCATGCGGCGGGGGCACCCCGAACCCGAGAAAACTCAGGCCTGCCTCTGTCAATATGGCAGTGGCGATACCTATTGTTGCGGAAACCAGTACCGGTGCAATTGCATTCGGCATCATGTGACGGAATATGATACGGAAATTTCCTACACCAAGGGCTCTTGCGGCTGAAACAAAATCCTGCTCCCTGAGGGAAAGAAATTCCGCCCTCACGAACCGGGTGGTTCCCATCCAGCTGGTCAGCCCTATTACTATCATTATGTTATACAGGCTTGCAGGCAGGAGAGCCACCACTGTGAGTATGAGAAAAAAACTGGGGAAGCAGAGCATTATATCCACCAGCCGCATGACAATGGTATCTATGGAAATCGTGCCTCTTTTAAAAAATGCCCGCCATCTTAGTACACTCCTGCCTCCCCGGGGAGTTTTCCTTATAATAAATGATATAAGACTTATAAGGATTCCGGTAATTATAAGTAGGGCGCCTGCAGAAACCGCCCCTGCAAAGACAAAAGCAATCCCTAAAAAGAAGACACTAACCACGATGATCCAGTCCAGCTTGATACGAAGCTGCCCAAAAAATCCTGCGATACCTCCCATGAAAATGCCTACAAGCACCGCGATACCTACCGCAACAAATCCTACCGTAAGGGATACCCAGGCGCCTTGAAGCATCCTTGCAAACACGTCCCTTCCCAGGTCATCAGTACCCAGAAGATATATGCCGAGAGCGGGGACCTCATCAGGACTGAGAGTATCCAGATTCGGCTCCGATAGTGGAGGTCTCAATTTTTCCTGCAGCCTTATCTTGGAGGGGTTGAGTACAGGCTCCTGACCATAAGTCAAAAAAAGTCCTGATAGCGCAATGAAGAAAAAAAGTATAAATATAATCATCCCTGAAAGGGCCAGGCTGTTTCCTTTGAGCATATGCCAGGATTCGATGAATCTGGACCGCGGCTCGGCCGGTTCCCGTATCAATTCTTCCGTTATCATAATCGTATCCTCGGGTCCACCAACAGGTAGAGTAGATCTGAAACGAATGTACCTGCCAGTACCAAAACGGCTGATACGAAATTGACGGTCAGTATAATGGGATAATCCCTTGCCAGGATGGCCTCATAGGCCATGCGCCCCATACCTGGCCAGGAGAAAATAGATTCAATGATGACCGACCCTCCTATAAGACCGGGCAGGATAAGTCCAAACATGGTAACAAATGGCAGGAGGGCATTGCGAAGGGCATGCCTGTAATGTACTACCTCCGGCCGGAGACCCTTAGCCTTCGCTGTCCTGACATAATCCTGCCCTTCCACTTCCAGCATCTGGCTCCGTACGTATCTGGAAAGTACAGCCACACCCGCGGTAGCACTCAGAACGGAAGGAATCAAAAGGTGCCAGACCCGATCCATAGCCATGTGTATCCATGAAGAAGCTCCCAGCCCGAATGTCTCCATGCCTATCACAGGCACATGGAAATGGGTTACCACAAATATAATAAGAATATACGCGAAAAAAAATCCCGGAATGGATATAAGCAAATAAGCGAAAAACGTGGCGCTCCTGTCATACAGGCTTCCCCGTGCCAGGGCGGACCGTATGCCAATGGGGAAAGAAATTGTCCAGGTCAAAATTGTGCCCACCAGGAAAAGCGGAAGGCTGTTCAGGAACCTATCCCATATCTTCTTCAACACCGATTGATTATCTTTCCAGGAAACGCTCTTACCGGTGAATAAATCCTCGTAGAATAAGACATACTGGGTATACAGAGGCTTGTCCAGATGGAATTCCTTCATGAATCTCTCCACCATCTCAGGTGTAAACTTGGGATTCATAGGGTCCACCTGGCTGGGCTTGCCCGGCGCCAGATGTATTATTAAAAAAGATATAACTGATACAAAAAACAGGGTAACAATCTTCTGTATCAAACTCCTTCCAATAAATGAGAGCATAGTCGAAGTTCGGTCCTGCGTTTAGTTAGCATTGCGAAGGTCTGATTATCAAAGCCCTCAGCCTTCCGGTGAAAAACTGGGAGCCTGGGGAAGCTTTATCCACTTATTAAAGTGAAATGTATAGCTCCCGGTCTTGGTCGGTGTAATTTTCTTGTACGTAACCTTTCCCGAATCATCTGTCTCTTTGATACATATCCTCTTATCAAGTATGGCGGTCCACTTGCCTGCATAAAGAAAAGTATATGGCTGTTCCCGTGCTATGATTTCGTGAAGCCTGTGGCAGTATCTTACCTGCCTTGAATGATTATACTCTTTTCTAATCTTGATAATGAGGTCGTCCGCTTCCTTATTCTTAAAACCCACAAAATTGAGCTGAAACGGATTGGTCTGGCTGGAATGCCATATCTGGTAGAGGTCTGGTTCTATTCCCATCACCCACCCGAGAATCAAGGCATCAAAGTCCGCCTTATCAACTCTTTCCTGTATAAACACAGCCCATTCCAGCACATCAGTGCTGACATCTATACCTATACTCTTCCAGGAATCCTGCGCGATTGCAAGCACTGCCTTGCGCAGGTCATTTCCACTGTTGGTAATCAGAGTGAACTGGAATTTCTTACCCTCCTTCTCAAGCCACCCCTCCCTGTTTCGCTGCCAGCCGGCCTCCTGAAGCAACCTTATAGCTCCATCCGGATCATAAGGAACAGGTTTTATGTCATGGTTGTAATAGTCGGTCTGCTTTACAAAAGGGCCTGTTATCCTCTCCCCCTGTCCGTAGAGCACATATTCTATGATCTTGTTTACATCAATAGCCATCCCCAGCGCCCTGCGCACCCTGGGATCATCAAAAGGAGGCCTTCGCATGTTATATCCGATATAGGTATATCCGAATGAGGTCCCTGAAAAACTCTGGAACCTGGGATCCTTTTCCAGGCGGTCCACTTGGTGGGGCTGGACACCATAGTTATCTATGGTTCCTGCGTAAAACTCCATCTCCTGCGTCAGCAGGTCCGGGATCACTCGAAAAAGGTATCGATCATAATTCGGTGCCCCTTCCCAGTAATGTTCAAAGTTCTCAAGTGAAATGTACTGGTCAGATTCCCATTCACGGAACACGAACGGTCCGCAACCAACAGGGTGGCGATTGAACTCGCTCTGTCTCAAGGAAAAGGAACCTGGATCTTTTCCCAGGAGCTGAGCCTCGTTTTTAAGGGCCTTGTCGTTCAACAGGTGCTCGGGCAATATACCTATGCTCCATGTACCGATTGCGGGCGAATAGAGGCGCTTATATACAACGCGTACAGTCATCGGGTCTATTACCTCAACCCGCTTTACCGGCTCATAATCAGATACGCGTGGGGATAAATTTTTTGGATTCATAATAGCTTCAAATGTGAACTTGACATCATGAGCATCAAACACGTGCCCGTCATGAAATCTCACATCGGGCCTGAGATGAAACACAATGACAGGATTCTCTTCAGTCGCGGGCAACAGTTCCTTTGCATACGCTTGTAATGTCTTCCTGTCCATAGCATGTACGGGGTCTATGTAATCAACAGAATCGAAAGAGGTAAAATAGGTGTCTCCTAAAATCTTTGAAAGATTATTAAAGATCTCCTGATCTACGCTAGCAAGAGTAAGCCGAATCCTGGCAGGAGCATTCACCCGGACCTTCACCAACTGTCCTTTCACCTCACGGTCCACCGTGAATTCCCTGGGAGGTATGACAGATACAGAGGTAATATTTTTAAGCTCTGACTTTAGTTTACTGTCCAGGTTTCCAGCCTTTGCCCTTTTCAGGAGATCCACGACCTCCTTCGCCGCACTCGCTTCATGCCCTGGTATAAAAACTGAAGAATTGACATAAAAAAAGACCTCTTCATAAATATTCCAGGACTTTGCCAGGCGACCCCTGAAATTCAGATCTTCATCCCGGTCGATCAGACCCTCAAATATCAAGGCCTCTATCTGGCTGCTCGAGGCATCCGCGGAAAGTATGGGATTTAACAGGCTGGCGTCTCCGATGGAGGCAGTAATGAATTCGTTCAGACGACTGGGATTACCTCTGGTCTGCTCTTCATACGTGGGGACCCACAGGTATGATTGGAGAAGAAAGAGAATGAGGACCGTCGGGGCCAGTATGAGTATACGTTTAATAGTCATAAATACGCAGTGTTTAAAAACGATTCTTAAAATGACTCTTATAAATGATAAGTATATGTTTTTTAAAGGATATTATATCTGACATAGTAGAAAATATGAGATTGAGGAATAGCAGTCAAGCAAAAAGGCCTAACAAACCGGGGCCCGTTGACATTTCCGGCCTATTGTTATAGTCGTTAATCTCTATTGCTGAACTGTCCAGAAGGTCGCCAATGATTATATCATGATAAGGGGTAAAGAGAAATGTTCGAATCTGTAGATACAGTTACTGTACGTGCAAATGTGGAAATGACCCCCGGCTCGCTCCAGTGGATCGTGCAAAATGCCAAGGAGCTGGCTGGAAAAAATGAAAAAGGCTATTATACGGTTGATACGGCAGATAAGGTGGGAGAGATGATTTCCCGCTTTCTGATTGAAAAAGATTTCGAAAGCTATGTAAAGGATATAAATAACTTCAAAAAATAATTCCTGCAGGAGTTTTACCGGCAAGGGGCCGCCCCAGTGAAGGAAGCCTATGAAACGCACATTCCTGACAGATAGAATCCAGTACCTTGAACCAGAAGATGACCAGAAAAATAACGGGTGTGCAGGAATTCTCATCACTTCCCAACCAAAAGTGCTCATTGACGCCCAGATGGGTATTGATGGAGAAAGTGTCAGAGACACGATCGAGCTGTTAAGGAATGAAAGGCCTGACATGGCTTTTATCACTCATTACCATCTGGATCACTCGCAAATCGGTCCCCTGGTACGCAGTCATTCGAACGCAGAACTGTTGCTTCCCAAAGGAGAAGAACCATATCTCACAGACTTCGAGTATTTTGTTCAGCACACTGCAGGCAATTCAGGTTCTTACGGGCGTGTGCCTGAATGGAGGCGCATGATAAAAGAGGTCTTTAATTATCTCGAAGTGAATGACTTTACGCCTTACCATGATTCAGACGTGTTCAAATCAGGGCGAAGCACTATCCATTGCATAAAAACTCAGGGACATTCCCCTTCCCACACCTCTTTTTATCTCCCCGAAGAAAAAATCCTTTTCACCGGAGACATGGGTCTGGACCGCTTTGGTCCCTGGTACGGATGGCCGGACAGCGACCTGGCGGAGATGCTGGAAGCGATGCTCAGGTTGAAGTCTATAAGGCCTGACATCCTCCTTACCAGTCACAGCGGTATTATAACTTCAGACATAGATTCGGCGTGGGACAGATGTATAAAAATTATTCTGGAAAGGGAAAAAATGATCAGGCGCAGACTCGACAGGGGAGATACAAAAAAAGATATAGTGGACCAGGGTATCTTTTTCAGAAACAAAACAGGTGTGCCGGAACCCCACCGCTCGTTCCTCCTTATGTGGGATTCCAATATGTTTGACAAGCACAAGTCCATACTGGAGCAGGGCTCTATAGCTAAAATCTTTCCCGAATTAGGGCCCTTTTCTTAAAAAAAAGCAGAATCGGATTAGCTTTGATAGTAGATATGATTGCGACTGAAAAGCTTGCCTTCGTTGATTTAAAGGTTTTACCTATGTACCCATCTCCCATGAAGAAAGATACTTTTTCTGCTCCTGGGTAAGGGTATCGATTTGAACACCCATGGTTTCGAGTTTTAGTCTGGCGATCTCTTTATCTATATGCTGGGGCACAGGATAGACTTTCTTCCCTAGTTTTGTGTGTTCTTTTGCCATGTACTCTGCACACAGAGCCTGGTTAGCGAAACTCATATCCATCACGCTCGAGGGGTGACCTTCCGCAGCAGCCAGATTCACAAGCCGGCCTTCGCCCAGAACATACAGCCTTTTCCCATTGCTCAGGGTAAATTCTTCTACGAATTCCCTGATCGACCTCCTGCTGACTGATAATTCGGCAAGGCCGGGCAGGTCCAGTTCAACGTCGAAGTGACCGGAATTTGAAATAATAGCGCCGTCCTTCATCTCAATAAAATGCTCTCCGCGAATCACATTTATGTCTCCGGTCAGCGTGCAGAAAAAATCCCCCATCGGCGCAGCCTGACTGATAGGCATAACCTGGAATCCGTCCATAACAGCTTCAAGCGCCCTGAGCGGATCCACTTCGCAAACTATCACGTGGGCACCATGCCCTTTCGCCCTTGAGGCCACACCCCTTCCGCACCAGCCGTACCCGCTGACCACGAAAACACTTCCCGCAACCAGGCGGTTAGTAGCCCTGATTATTCCGTCCAGAGTGCTCTGGCCCGTACCGTAACGGTTATCAAAGAGGTGCTTGGTATTGGCATCATTCACTGAAACCACCGGGAACTGCAGTACCCCGTCCTGTTCCATGCTCCTTAGCCGAATAACACCGGTAGTAGTCTCTTCAGTTCCACCCAGCACATTTGAAAGAAAATCATGCCTTTCTTTTTCAGGCAGCCTTTTCCCCCAATCGCTGACCGAAGCTTCCAGTTCACCCCATTTCTCAAGTGCGATAAAATGCAGCGAACTCACAAGATCCGCACCGTCATCCATAGTAAGTTGAGGCCTGTGCTTCAGGGCCGACAGTATATGGCTGTAATAGGTTGCATGATCCTCCCCTTTTACCGCAAAAACCGGAATTTTATCATCAGCTACCAGAGAGGCGGCCACATCGTCCTGTGTAGAGAGGGGATTGGACGCGCACACTACCACGTCTGCACCACCTGCCTTAAGCGTCCTGGCAAGAGAGGCTGTCTCAGTAGTAACGTGCAGGCACGCTGAAAGCCTTATTCCCTCGAGCGGCTTTTCCCTGGTGAAGCGCTCCCTTATTGTTTTAAGCACCGGCATGCTCATGCCGGCCCATTCTATTCGCAAACGGCCTTTTTCAGCCAGACCTATATCTTTTATATCATAATCCATTTATACATCCTCTTTCCCATGATTGTGACAAACGCTCCCCAAGGCCGTCGAGCGATCAGTAACATCAATTTGATAAACCTGTTTATACAGCCGGGCAGGGGGGGATCTATTTCACCGCTTTTTTTAAGGTCTCCGCTATGTCTGTCTTTTCCCAGGTGAATTCAGGAAGCTCCCTGCCAAAATGGCCATAATTACATGTTTTTCTATATATGGGTCTCAGCAGGTCCAGCCTCTCAATAATCGCTGCCGGACGAAGATCAAACTCCCTTTTCACTATTTCCGTCAATTCCTGGCTGGAAACAACGCCACTGCTGTAGGCCCCTACAAGCACGGAAACCGGCTGTGCCCGCCCAATAGTGTAAGCAATCTGAATTTCGCACTTTTCAGCCAGGCCAGCGGCCACGATGTTCTTTGCTATGTACCGGCACATATATGAAGCGCTGCGGTCCACCTTGGAAGGATCCTTTCCTGAAAAGGCACCGCCGCCGTGGTAGCCGAACCCCCCATAGGTATCCATTATTATCTTTCTTCCTGTAAGGCCGCAATCCCCCAGAGGGCCCCCTATTACAAACCTGCCGGTAGTGTTTATAAAATACTGGGTATCATTATCCAGCATTTCGTTAGGTATGACCTCCATTATCACATGTTCCATAATTGAATCCCTGATCGTGTCATAATCCACGTCCGGCTCATGCTGGGCAGCGATGACCACGGTATGGATTCTAGAAGGCCTGCCATCCACATATTCCACTGTCACCTGGGACTTACCATCCGGTCTCAGCCAGGGAAGCTGTCCCGACTTGCGTACATGCGCTAATCTTCTGGTCAGCCTGTGTGCAATGTAAATAGGCATAGGCATAAGACACTCGGTATCCTTGCAGGCGTAACCGAACATAAGTCCCTGATCACCGGCACCCTGTTCCTTAAAAAGACCGGTGTCATTATCCACACCAATGGCAATATCCACAGACTGCTTATCTATGCTGGAAAGAACAGCACATGTCTCCCAGTCAAAACCCATAGAAGAATTATGATAACCTATATCTCTTATGGTCTGTCTGACCACTTCGGGCATGTCCACATATGCGCTGGACGTTATCTCTCCAGCGATAATCGCCATTCCTGTAGTGACAAGTGTCTCACAGGCTACACGGGACTTTGGATCCTGAGTCATGATCTCATCCAGGATATGATCCGAAATCTGGTCTGCCACCTTGTCGGGGTGCCCCTCTGTAACCGACTCAGAGGTAAACAGAAAATTCGCAGTTTTCATACGGTCCTCCTTTCAAATGGGGTATTTTTATGAGGAAATCCTGCCAGCTCAGGCCTCGGTCTTCCTTAACAAAAGGTTGTCAATCAACCTGGTCTTCCCTACGCGCACAGCCAGCGCCAGTAAAACCTCATCCCCAAGTTCTTCTACATTTTCTAGAGTAGCCGGATCACATAGGGCTACATAATCAATTGAGGTAAAAGGATGCCCTTTTATGAGTGACTCGACCGACTCTCTGATAATACCTGCATTCATCTGGCCCTCCTGGAACATTCTTTTAGCAAGGTCCAGAGACTTTTTTAGACAGATTGCCGACTTCCTCTCTCCTTCATTAAGGTGCTTGTTACGCGAGCTCATAGCCAGTCCATCGGATTCACGGACTGTCGGAACGCCAAGAATCTTTATATCCATGTTGAGATCAGCAACCATTCGACTGATAACAGTCAACTGCTGGTAGTCCTTCTGTCCGAAACCCGCCAGGTGAGGCTTTGTTATATTGAAAAGCTTGGCCACCACAGTGGTAACACCATCAAAATGACCCGGCCTGGAAATGCCACACAGATGCCGGGTTACCCTGTCCACATGGACACTGGTTTGAAAACCCTCAGGGTACATCTCTTCAGTGGATGGCGTAAAAGCTACATCCACCCCGACATTACGCGCCTTCTCAAGGTCACCCGCCAGGTCTCTCGGGTAGGTGTCAAAGTCCTCAGACGGTCCAAACTGGGTTGGATTGACAAAAATACTTATTACCAGCTTGTTGCAGTGCTTCTTAACAACACGCATAATCTCCAGATGGCCCTCATGGAAAAAACCCATGGTAGGAACAAGTGAGATAGTTAAACCTTCAGCCCTGAAGGAATCAGCTCTGTTCTGCATCTGTTCAACTGTCTCTATTATCTCCATCGCCTCTCCCCTCGTGCTTTTCTGAAGCCCTTTGAATCGGGTCTGAAAGGCCCATAGAAATGTGCTGCCAGGGCTCCGGGGCAAAAAGGTATTTTTTATTAAAATATCAAGCCTATCCAATCATTGGGTTACAGGCGCAAAAAAACCCCCTGAAATATAGAAGGGGCTGCTTTCAAGGGAAGATATGTAATTTTAATATTTTTTTATCATTTTCTTTTTTTTCTGTCAATGAAGCGTATCTGACAGGCATAAAAACTCTTCCATATCCAAAGTCTCGGCCCTCCTGCCCGAATCGATCCCGCATTTTCTCAAAGCACTTAAAACATTTTCGCGGTCGCCGAAAGAACCACTTGAGCTTATTGAATTCAAGAGGGTCTTCCTGCGATGGGAAAACGCAGATTTCACCACCTTCCTGAAATCATCTTCCTTACTGGCTCTTCGCGGATAAGGCCTTTCGAAATCAAGCCACAAAACAGTCGAATCCACATTTGGTCTGGGATAAAAGGCATATCTCGGAACTTCAAATAACACTTTCAAAAAGGCGTGATACCTGATCAGGAGCGTCAGGGCTCCATAGGTTTTCCCCCCTGGTGAAGCTGTCAGTCTTTGGGCCACCTCTGACTGGAACATGAAAATTGCTCTACTTATCAATTTACGGTTTTCGATAAATTTTTCCAGAAGCGGAGATGAAATATTATATGGCAGGTTCCCTATAGCCTTGATCTTGCCCTTGCAAAAAATCCTTATCTCGCTGAAATCCCAGAAAAGTATATCATGATTAATCAGAGTAACATTTGAGACGCCGGCTCTCTCTAGTTTCTTCTTCAAAAAAGGGATTAACTCGCTATCCTTCTCCACTGCCACAACATGAGAAACAGTTCGAGCTAACGGCAGGGTCAAAGCGCCTCGCCCGGGACCAATTTCAAGCACAAAGTCGGAACTGAGAAGCTCTGCCTTTGAAATAATCTTGTTCGCAATTCCGGTGTCGTTTAGAAAATTTTGTCCCAGGCTTTTCCTGGGTCTCGGCTCAGTTCTTTTTTCTCTCGATTTGATGTGCTCCAATCCCGTGTTCCTTTTTATGCTCCCGCCATCGCCTTACAGATGTAAAAAATTTCAAGAAAAGAAAATAAGCCGGTGGAGCGACGGCAATACCAATTATAAACCCACCCAACAGAAAGGCCGCAACAAAGGCCCCGCCAGCGCCGAGAAACTTGGCTACAATTATCATTATATCCTGGATACCCTGGCAGGATTCGATCGCCGTCACTATGGAGGAAAAGGCACTCTTCCGTTCGGGAAGCCCTAATATGAAGGCACCTATTTTATAACTGGCATAATACAAAAAATACCAGTTCAAAGGATTGCTTATCCACGTACCGATGGCCGCTGTGATCTTGCTTCCTTTAAAAAACATAGCCAGTGTTACAGCTAGGACGGTTTGAAAAGGTATGACAGGCATCAAGCCGATGAAAACACCCAGAGCTATGCCAAGTGCGAGCTCATGGGGATCGCCTCTCAGCCTTATAAATCTTAGATAATAATATTTTAGCTGCCTCTGAAGATTCAAAATCTGTTCTCCGAGAGATGGAACTTCTCGTTTTAAAAAATGAAAATAATAGCAATAAAAACAGAAAAACCGGGGTACTTATCAGATGCAAATTACAGATCATCCCAGCCAGCCTGAGCCCAACCCGAAACATTATCGGTTTGGTCGAACCCCTCCTAACCTACCCATTTCTTATTTTTTTAACTGTAGATCTAGCGTGGCCGAATGCGACCATGCCCTAATCATCTTCTTCGGGAAGATACCCTGGGGTAAGCAGTTGAGCAAGTTCTGAAATGGGATACCTGGACATCACATCCATTGACATGTCTGAAATGTCACCTTGTAAAAGCCTGTAATAGCCGGCGAGGGCTATCATTGCACCGTTATCAGTACAGTATTCAGGTCTAGGATAATACACCCGAATCCCCCCACCAGCGGCCTCGTCCTTCAAACGATTCCTAAGCCTTTTGTTACAGGCAACGCCACCTGCCAAAACAACCGACTCCACCCCTGTCTTTTCCCTGGCTTTCATAACCTTATCAACCAGGACGTCAATCACTGACTCCTGAAAAGAGGCAGCAATATCCGCCATACAAACAGGACCATTTTCAGGACTCTGCCTTTTCCATTTTTCGATATACATGGATACGGCTGTCTTCAGGCCACTGAAGCTAAAATCAAGAGAATCATCTGAAAGATAGGCCCTTGGGAATCTGACCTTATTGCCAACACCATCCTGAGCAAGTTTCTCGATAATTGTACCCCCTGGATAACCCAGACCGAGAATCTTTGCCACCTTATCAAACGCCTCCCCTGCCGCGTCATCCAGAGTCTGTCCCATCTGAGTGTAAATACCGTACCCCTCAACATAATAGAGGCTGGTATGCCCGCCTGAAACAGTAAGGGCTACAAATGGAAACTCCGGGGCCTCCTTTTCAAGAAAAATGGAAAGAATATGCCCCTCCAGATGATTAACAGCGGCCATGGGAATGTTTAGAGCAAAAGAAATACCTTTGGCGTAATAAAGTCCTACCAAAAGGGCCCCCACCAGTCCTGGGCCCACAGTGACTGCAATACCATCAAGATCTCTAATATCAATATTTGCCCTTGAAAGAGACTCCCTGACTACCGGGACTATATTCTTGAGATGTTCCCTAGAGGCTAGTTCAGGAACCACACCACCATGGGGATGGTGGAGTTGCACCTGTGAGTGAACCACATTTGACAGGACTCTTCCCCCGTCCTCAACCACCCCGGCGGATGTATCATCACATGAAGTGTCTATTCCAAGAATTATCATTAAAACACCGTTACGGACGCATTTTACTGTCACGCATTAAGTTATACGACTAGAAAAGGTCTAGAATAAAAAAATACCGTTTTAATGCCCGTAACGGATTATATGGGAACTTAATGCCATAGAAATCTTCTTAAGCGCCAATAAATTTCTAAACAGAATCACTCTTCTTTTTGGCCATGACTTCGTCTATCTTCAGAATTACCTGCCTCAAGTGCGACGCCATTTGTCCAGCCTTTTGATACCTCTTTTCCAGATCCTTTTCGAGCGCCTTGTCAATGATCTTTTCTACAACACTAGGTATCTTAGGATTAATCTCTCTTGGAGAAGGATGTTTTTCCTTTGCAATCTTAAACATGAGGGTGGTTATATCCTCCCCGGTGAAGGGCTTTTCTCCTGTCAACATCTCGAACAGCACTACACCCAGTGAAAAAATATCCGATCTGCCATCCACTTTCTTACCTGATACTTGTTCCGGGGACATGTAAGATGGGGTACCCAATACGACTCCTGTCTTAGTCTGGGAGGAGGATGAAATCCGGGCAATTCCAAAATCAGTCACCTTAACATCATTGGTTGCAGCTAACCTCATAATATTGGCAGGTTTAATATCCCGGTGTACTACCTCCTTGCTGTGAGCATAATCCAGGGCATCCGCAACGCTGGCAACAATTTTCAGAACTTCCCTAAGCGGAAAAAGGTTCTCTTTCCTGGTATACTTTTCAAGGTCTTCTCCTTCCATATATTCCATGGCAATATAGGCAAGATCATGCTCTTCACCACAGTCATAAATTGTAACTATGTTCGGATGGGATAGCAGGCCCGCGGATTCGGCTTCACGAAAAAAGCGGTCTTTCACATCAGCCAAAGAATCCTCATCAAATTGGGAAAGGGTGACTGTCTTAATAGCAACGGTCCTATGTATCTTTGGGTCTTCCCCTTTATAAACAACACCCATAGCCCCCCTACCAAGCTCTCCCACCACTTCATATCGACCCAAGGTTGGTTTAGTTTCCATATCCACAAGTGTTGCCCCAATATCACCCGGATGACTCCGTCCGGAAGAACCAAAAATCATGGTAGCTTCCGCGTCCTTCAATTTGGGTATTCGTTCGGCCAGATCCTTGTAATTGAAACCATCCTCCAGAATCAGCTTATAAGTTGCGAGAGCTTTGGGAAACTGGCGTTTTCTCTCGTAGTCCAGGCCAAGGTTATAAAGAAGGTCCTTCACTCCTTCTTCTGCGAGGGGAAGTCTCTGAAATTTTTCCAATGCCAAATCAAGCATACCCTGCTGCTGAAAAGACAGGCCAAGCATCTTGTTTGTCTCTATCGAATCAGCCTCTACCTTATCTTTGGTTTTCTCTGTAATCAAAAATCGCTTCGAAACCACCAGTATATAACCGGTGATAAGAAGGAGTACAGGTGGCGATATCTTCAACCATATGTTTGATGAAAAAAATAGAAAAGTTCCCACGCCCCCATACCCAAGCAACAATCCGGCTGTTCCGAACGCACCCATTCCTGCTTTTAATCTGGGCAGGACAAATGTAATGAAGAGCCCAAAAGCAATCAAAATTGCCAGTTCCGTAAAAGGCACCCACTGGGGACGCGAAAAAAACCTCTGGCTCAAGATATTGGCGACGGAGTTCGCCACCACTTCCACTCCAGGCAGATTTCCTGAGATGGGGGTCACGAACCGGTCTCCGATCCCAGGAGCAATAGGTCCAATAATGACGATTTTGTCCTTAAAAAGGCTGGTCTTTATCTGGTTTTTAAAAACCTTTATAAAGGGAGTCTGATGGAAGGTAGTGCCGGGCCCCTGGCTCCAGTTTATTAAAGTCATCATCCGGAAGTCTATAACAGGCACTCTGATTACAGAAGAGGGACTCACTCGCAGATCCACTCCCTCACCAAGAAAGACTTTAATGTCTTTATCTTCGAGATTTTTGAACTCCCTGACAATAGCTAGAGGAAAAGATGGAAAATATGTATTTTTAAGGTATCCAAGCACATGTGCCTGATCCCTGATATAGCCGTCCTCGTCCGGGAAAAGATTTATATGACCTATCCCGGCTGCAGCCTCGGCAAATGATGGCAGGATCGGTTTTAGCTTGGAGAGCCATATAAGCGATGATACGGCCCATTCCTGGTCCTCTCCCTTTACCTGCTTCAAGGAGTATTTATTTATGAAATCCGGCACCTCTGTATCACGACCAGTACTCAGGGTATCGAAATAAACTGGAAGGATAACGTTTCCTGCCTTTTCAATGGCTTCCCGTAGCTTAGAATCATTGTCCAGTTCAGTTATGGCCCTAGAAAACTCTTTATAAAAAGCCCTCCCTTGCTCCCCCTCTTTATCCAGCCCTAAGGATTCATAAATCTTCTTGAGGTGCTCAATAGTTTTAAGGCCCACCCCTTCCTCAGGCTCTGTAAACAAAACATTCAACGCAATAACCTTTGCTCCGGCAAGAGCGAGATTCTCGACACCCTCTGCAAGGATGTTCCTGGGCCATGGGAAACGTCCCAGTTCGGACAGGTCTTCGTCAGTAATCACCACCAGTTCAATATCGGGGTTTCTATCCCCTGGGGCAGCGAGTCTGACCCTAAAATCAAACGTCTTCATCTCAACGCTGTCCGTAAAATCGAATATACCGGTCAGGGTGATAAAAACGAAAAAAAGGGTTACCGCCGCACCGATCAACCAATCTGGAATCTTTTGTTTTGTTTTCATAGTAAGGCCTTTTGGACTGAAGTCTTACAAGACTAAACAGGACCTTAACTTCTCTAGTAATCTAGGTCCTATGCCGGGAACGGTCAACAAGTCATCCGTTCTCTCAAAACCACCCCTTCTGACCCTCTCCCGTATAATAGCATCAGCAATAGCACTCCCAATACCAGGGAGTGCAGTCAGTCCTTCAATGTCCTCCCTGTTAACAGAAACCGGTATGCCAAGGGTGAGTTTGTGAAAGGCTGATATTTCATTTTCAATTATAAGAGGTCCCTTTTCCCCGCTCAATATTTCAAGTTTAGTTCCGGAACGGTAAACATGATTACCGGCACCCACGGCATGTCCTTTTTTCAAACCAAGGCCACCGCATCTATTCAATAACGACTCCAGGCTCTGAGGGCGCGAAAAAGCATAAACACCTGGATTGATAATATCCCCCGTTATCTGAATAAACTCTTCTTTATAATAAGGCGAAGTCTCTGCGCCTGAAAAGCCTGGCATCTCACCTAACAGGGATAACGAAAGAATGGCAAGCAGAAAAAGCAGAAAGACCACCCTGCTGCGATCATTCTTCCGAGCTCTCATCATCAAGACCAAAGGCATTATGAAGCACGCGAACTGCAAGTTCAGTGTATTTCTCCTCTATAACACACGAAACCTTTATCTCGGAAGTGCTTATCATAATTATATTTATATTTTCCCTGGCGAGTGTTTCAAACATCTTCTTGGCAACCCCCGCATGAGTCCTCATTCCCACTCCTATAACCGAAACCTTGGCAATATCCTCATCTCCCAGGACTTTCTCCGCTTCTATCTCTTTTGCAGTATCGCTTACCAGCTTCATGGTCTTGTAGAAATCAGGCTTAGGCACTGTAAACGTAAGATCAGTAAACCCATCTTCGCTGGTGTTCTGAACAATCATATCAACTACTATTCCCGCTTCAAAGACTGGCTGGAAAATATGGGATGCAATCCCTGGTCTGTCAGGAATTTTTCTTATAGTAACCCTGGCCTCGTTCTTGTTATAGGCAACCCCTGACACCACGACTTTTTCCATATCCTTAGTTTCAACCACCACCATGGTACCCCTCTCTTCTGTAAACGTTGACCTCACATGTACCGGCACATTGAATTTCTTTGCAAATTCAACAGAACGGATCTCCAGTACTTTGGCGCCAAGGCTAGCCATCTCGAGCATTTCGTCATATGAAATGAAATCCATCTTTCTGGCCTTGGGGCAAATGTTGGGATCCGTGGTATATACACCGTTTACGTCAGTAAAAATTTCGCAGATATCAGCCTTTAGTGCGGCGGCCAGGGCGACAGCCGTTGTATCCGATCCTCCCCTTCCGAGAGTAGTAATATCCCCATAATCATCAAGACCCTGAAACCCAGCCACAGCAACGATTCTGTTTTTTTCCAGTTCTTTCTTAATACGATCCGTATTTATATCATGAATCCTGGCCTTTCCATACAAATGATCCGTGCGGATAGCCGCCTGAAATCCCAGCAGAGAACTGGCATCATAGCCCATGGATTTTACAGCCATAGCAAAAAGCGCAACACTTACCTGCTCACCTGTGGACATAATCACATCCAACTCTCTGGGATCAGGCTCTTCAGCCATTTCGTGGGCCAGTTGAATAAGACCGTCTGTTTGACCCGCCATGGCAGAGAGGACAATAACCATTTGATTGTCCTGCTTATAAGACTCTATTACCCTCTTGGCAACAGCCTTTATCTTTTCAATACTACCAACCGAAGTCCCACCGTATTTTTGAACGATCAACGCCATTGATAAACCTCAATCCAGTTGAAACTCAAATTTTTCAAGGATTTCAATCCACCTCGAATGAAACCCTGACACTGTTATGTCCCGGCAGTGATCCCCGGAGATTAAAAAATGCACTCTTAAACTCATCTTTGCAAGAATCTCTGGCCAGCGGTCCGCCCATTCCATAGCAACCACCCCACCCTTATAGAAATATTCGTCTAAGCCGGCATCAATAAAATCTGGCAGGCCCTCTAATCGGTAGGCATCAATATGATAAAATCTGCACCGCCCGTTGTACTCATTTACAAGAGAAAAAGAAGGACTGGTTACAACCGAGTCTTCGGGAACTCCCAGTCCCAGAGCAATACCTTTAGTAAAGCAGGTCTTACCGCTACCTAAATCTCCAATGAGACCAACCAGATCACCTTCCGTCAAGAAGGTACCCAATCTCTCTCCCAACCTTATCGTCTCCCTGTCTGAATCTGAATGATATAGAAAGTGATCGGACACTGTTTACCACTCTTCAATTAACCCCTGTTTTTCTCTTTACAGCACTAAACAGCTTCTCACCAATAAATGGCAATGATTTTTACAGTATCTTCTCAGCTCATTATGGTTTTGATAAGATCCGCTTGTCCTATAATCCCTATGATCCTATCACCATCAACAACCGGAATCGTGTAAAGCTTTTTATTAGTCATTATAGTGGCAATCTCTTCGACAGGAGTATCCTTATTGACCGTAACGACATTTTTGATATAGAGATCTTCAACCGTAGTAGCGTTAAACCTCTGGAACTCTTTTTCCAGCCTCTTAGGGCTCTGGATGTAAAATACCGCGTCAAAAATAGCTACCATAGCTGGGAGTTGAAGCTTCCTGTCTCTTTGTATGAGATCATTTTCGCAGATGATTCCTATGAGTCTATTTTTGTCATCGACTACAGGTAACCCGTTTATATGGTTCTCAAACAGTATCCTGGCCACATCCTTAAGCTTTGCATCTCTTTTGACAGTTATAACCTCGGTCGTCATGATATCGCTGGCCTTTTGCATATCTTAAATGACTCCTGGAAACAGAATTACTGTGTCGTCGAAATTTCGTCTTCTTATTTCAAGTCCTTTTCCAAAACTACTGTAGCTACTGCGTATTCTTTTTCGTCCGACAGGCTAAGATAAACACCTGTCAAACCCAAGGCCCTGTAAATTTCCTCTGAGGCACCATACAGCTTCAAACCGGGCCTGCCGCCCTGGTAGGCAAAGACCTCAATATCCTTCCATCTTAGACCTTTCTTCATGCCAAGACCAATAGCCTTGGAAAAGGCCTCTTTGGCTGCAAATCTAAGTGCGAATGCGGATGGTGGAAAAGGCCTACTGCTGCAAATTGCCTCCTCATCGAAGGTAAAGATCTTTCGCACAAATCGGTAACCCCATCTCTGGATTGACCTTTCTATTCTTTTGATATTAACTAGGTCTACCCCTATTCCGTAAATCATATATCCATTCCGCGTATACCATAGGCCGGGAAAAATCAGCCGGGAACATCGGCGGCTCAGATATGCCTCGGCTCTGTGATTTCTGGAAGATTGAAATCCATCAGAGAAAAACCAGCCCTCAACATACACCTTGTATTAATATATCACGGGTGCGAAGACACATTCGTTTCACAAGGTCAGGCAGTGAGGAATTGATCAAAAATTCTTTACTATCTCCACCATTTCTCTCACGGCCCTCTCGATACCTACCATTACCGCCCTGGCAATAATGCTATGCCCTATACTATACTCATCCACCTGGCTGAGGCTGCCGAACCGTCTGATGTTTATATAGTTCAAACCATGTCCCACACTGACGCTTAAATCCAGATCTGCAGCCGATTTTACCGCCATTTGCACACGTCCGAACTGTTCAACTGTCTCCTTTTCCGAGGCTGCCTCAGAATAATGTCCTGTGTGGATTTCGACGATATCAGCCCCGCATTTATGGGCGGCAACAACCTGTATAGGATCAGGATCCACAAAAAAACTAACAAGGATACCGGCTCTATTAAGCCGCTCAGTCACTACTTTGTAACGATCAGGCTGATCCTTAACATCCAGCCCACCTTCAGTTGTAAGTTCGGCCCTTTTTTCGGGGACCAGGGTAACAAGATCCGGGCATACGTCAATAGCAATCTCTACCATCTCCTCCACAGCCGCCATCTCCATATTCAGCCGGGTCTTGACCGTCTGACGCAATAACTTGAGATCTCTGTCATTTATATGCCGCCTGTCTTCCCTTAAGTGACATATGATCCCGGCAGCACCGGCCAGCTCGGCCAGGCTGGCTGCCAGGACAGGATCTGGTTCATTAATTCCTCTCGCCTGGCGCACTGTAGCTACATGATCAACATTGACCGCAAGACGTGCCATATACCTCTACTCCTCCATTATCAACGCCAGAAGCCGCTTTTCCTCGCACTCCATCCTCAGGGCTTCTCTGTTGGATCTTTCATGATCATAGCCAAGGAGATGAAGGATTCCATGGATCAAGAGCCTGTAAAAGGTCTGGGTGACCGGCTCACCTGTCTCTGTAGCTTCCCTCAGGGCCGTGTCTACAGATATAACCACATCCCCCAGTATTTTTGAACCTAACTCCGGAAAATCTTCGTCTGCCATGGGAAAAGCGAGCACGTTGGTAGGGCCTTGTCTATGCAGGTACAAATTGTTAAGGTCAGCAATGTGCTGATCCCCAGTAAATAATATGCTCAGTTCTTTGTCATGACAGGCCAAGTCTTTTAAGACCTTTTCCAGCTTCTGCTTGCTCATCCAGCTTCTTAGGCCTGGAATCTCCCGCTGAAAGCTGATCTGTATTTCCATTTTCTCCTTTCTTGGCGGTCACGCTTTTAGCCGCCGATTCCGGATATTCCACCCTGTGGTGGAAAATACCACTCAAGGTCTTGTTAAAACTCTTGGCTATTTCGTGAAGGTCTTTCAATGTAAGCTCACATTCGTCTAGTTGTCCATCTGAAAAGACCCTGTTTATAATTTTCTGGACCATCCCCTGAATACGAGCAGCATTCGGATCTACAAGCGTCCTTGAAGCAGCTTCCACAGCGTCCGCCAACATGACGAGCCCCGCTTCCTTTGTCTGAGGTTTGGGCCCAGGGTAACGAAAGTCCTCTTCCTTTACTTGAAAGGATCTCTTACCCTTTTTTTCGCATTGTTCCTTTGCCTTCTCGTAGAAAAACGAGATCAGACTAGTCCCGTGATGCTGCCTGATTATGTCTATTATCTCCTTGCCGAGCTTATATTTCTTGGCCAGTTCCACTCCGTCCTTCACGTGAGAGATAAGAATAAGGCTGCTCATAGATGGGGCCAACCTTTCATGCTTGTTCTCCCGGTTTCTCTGATTTTCAACAAAATAAAGTGGTTTCTTCATCTTCCCTATATCATGATAATATGCAGCTACTTTTGCCAGCAGAGGATTTGCATTTACAGCCTCAGCGGTTGCCTCAACCATATTGCTCACAATAACGCTGTGGTGATGAGTCCCCGGGCACTGAACCATAAGCTCACGCAGAAGAGGCCGGTCAAGGTTGGCCAGTTCCAGCAGCTTGATGTCAGTCGTATAGCCAAATGACATCTCTATTAATGGCAACATACCTGTAGCGATAACCCCTACGATGGCCCCACCTATAAATGCAGATGCAAGAGCTATTAATGCTTCTACTGAATAGAATGAACCATGAAGCGCTTCTATAGAAAGGGCTAAAATCGCGTTGCATACCCCAACCTTAAGCCCTGTCTTGATTAAAATACTCCTGTCACGGCAGTTCCGCACACCATAAGCCGCTAAGATGGATCCGATAAAAAAATAGGCAAAAAATTCTACCTGTCCTTCCACGACCAGTGAAGCCAGAACAGAAATAACAAGGGAGAAACTTGTGGCAACGGCCATACCCTGAAACACAGAAACAAGCATGGCACCGCTGGCCACTGGGATCGCAAAAACCAGAGCCCTTGCTGTAAAATAATTAAAGCCGCGTGCAGTTTCTTCAAATACGAAATTAAGAGCCACGATTACCAGGAACATGACCAACAATGTCATTGCATTAAAAAAAAGATCTTTGACTTCCTCTCTTGGAGATCTTGAGGAAGGCCCCTTCATTAACCCCACGAAATACATAGCTGAGATAAGGAAGCCAATCAGTACAACCATTGCGGGGACCTGGCCCGTCATTTCCTTCTGTTTCAAAAATTTGTTCTGCTCAGAAAGTTTAAGAAGATGTTCAGGGGTTATTCTTTCACCCTCCCTTACAAGCATTTCGCCTTTTTTAACCTTAAAATAAAACGGCTTGACTGATTTTCGCGCAAGATCTTTTCTTAGCTCGGTTTCCCTCTTATTGAAAGTCGCGTTCGGCTTTATCAGAGCAACAGCAAGCTCCATGGACACATCAGCCAGCTTCTGGGGAGATACCATGCTGCGTATATATTTTTGCCTGTCCCTGATAGAATCCCTGGCAGCCTTTACATCATAAAAACGATCCAGATCTGTTACCTCTATCTCTTTTTCCGTATAAATATTATGAAGAACGATCCCTTTGCCACTCTGACTCATAAGCATCGTTTTACTGCCTACCACACCTTTTTCAAAGACACCATTCAAAAGATCTATGGCTGCCTCTTCAACCTCAGAGGGGAATCCGCTCTTTAGGAGCACGTCAAAAAATGATTCCTTTTCAGAAGAAATATCAAGAATTTCGAAAAAACGTTCTTTTAAGACTTCAAGGCTTAGCTTTTGGGCACCAGGGTCCCTATTTTCACCCAGCAAGACATCTGCGGGGGTCTGGACGGCTGAAAGCGATTCCGCCAGATATAGTCTGCCTTCGTTAAAAGCTTCCTTTATCCTGGACATTACATCGGTTGCAGTCGGATCAAAGTCATATACAGAAGGAATGGACCTGACCGCATCGTGCCTCTTTTGTGCGGTCAATTCATGATTTTCAATAAGGAATTCATGGGAAGCCTTGATAGACACGTCCGCCACGTCTCCCAGTTTATAATCCCTGGGACGGGTCAAAATATTGGGGAATAGCAAGATTGAAATGATAATGCTCAAACCTATCAGAATATACCACTTCCTAGCCTCCTGGCCTGGCCATTTCGTTTTTTTCTCCCCGTTCAAGCCCCCGGAAGAAGATTCCTTATCCCCTTTTCGGGCCAGCATACGCCTCTTCCAGGAGTATTTAATTTTCTTTTTATCAGATTTCTTCTTAACCATTTTTATAAGCTCTAATCCCGGCTCCGCCCACCCCCACCAAGCCGACCTTCTTCCATTTTTTCGTAAGCATCAATAATTTCCTGAACTAAGGGGTGCCTTATGACATCTTCTCTGGAAAAGGATATAAATTTTATTCCGGGAATGCTGAAAAGTATTTGCCTCGCCTCTATAAGGCCGGAGACCTTTCCCTCCGGAAGATCTGTCTGAGTTATGTCTCCGGTAACAACACATTTTGAACTGAATCCGAGCCGTGTCAGGAGCATCTTCATCTGCTCCCGCGTTGCATTTTGGGCCTCATCAAGGATAACAAAGGAATCATTAAGAGTCCTTCCCCTCATAAATGCGAGAGGGGCAACTTCTATGACCCCCTGCTGAATCAAACGGGAAGCTTGTTCGAAATCCATCATGTCATGTAAGGCGTCATATAAAGGCCTTAGGTAGGGATTCACCTTTTCATAAAGATCCCCAGGCAAAAATCCCAGACGCTCTCCTGCCTCGACAGCCGGCCTCGCCAGGACAATCCTGTTTATCTCCTTCCTTCCCAGTGAAGCGACTGCCATAGCCATTGCAAGGTATGTCTTTCCTGTGCCTGCAGGCCCTATGCCGAAGACAATGTCAAATTTTCGAATACTATCTATATATTCCTTCTGGTTTACAGTCTTGGGTGTAATTATTTTTTTCTTGGAAGAAATGTAGACCTTATCCCTAAAAATACTTCCTAGGTCCTGTGAGGGATTACTGCTCAATATTCTTACGGCGTAATCAACGTCGCTGATATAGATAGGGAAATCATTCTTCAAAAGCTCGTACAGTTGAACTAAAATTTTTTCTGCCAGTTCTACTTCCCAGTCACCCCCATAAAGGGAAAGCACGTTCCCTCTTACATGAACAGAGACCCCGATTTTTTTTTCCAGCAGCTGCAGGTGGCCATTGTGCTCCCCGCACAGGGACCTCATCAAATCCTGGTCAGGGAAGGTCAATTTCCGATTCATATTGGATTTATCATCTACATCTATCTTCATCTATCTTTAAAAAAAACCCTTGAAAAACCTGGCCTCCTTCTAGAGACCCACAATATTTAAAACCGAAATACTTTTAGATGAGCCTGTCTTAAGAGTTACCAGGGCTATCTGCCCCGAACAGACCCTAAAGCTGTTTCCACCTCATAATCATGGAAACTGGAGGCACATCTAATCCCCAGGGCAAAATTTCTATCACAGGCCCTGCGTTCATGCAAGAAAAAGACAAGTCAGGCCTTCTCTCCGTTTTTCAGCCGTTTACTGATGAGGGAGAGGGGATAATACACAAATTTTACCAGAAGTCAAACCTAATCAAAAGCTTAAGCCCAGCAACTTACGGATGCCATCCTTTTGGCTTAAATGCCTCACGGAATAAGCTTGCCGGGGTTAAGTATTCCTTTCGGATCCAGCAAAAACTTGAATTTCTTCATCAGCTCCATCCCTATTCCATGTTCTGCTTCCATAAATTTCCGCTTGCCTATGCCCACACCATGTTCTCCGGTGGCAGTACCCCCTGCAGCAAGGGCTGACTTTACCATGTTCTCATTCACTTGCTCAATAGTTCTCCACTCTTCCTCATCCCCATCCTTTCCCATGAAAACCAGGTGCAGGTTTCCGTCTCCCGCATGACTGAAAATATATCCGGCAATACCAGCTTCCTGTAAATGAGATTTCGCCATTGCAATTATGTCAGGGTAGGCGGAAATGGGAACTGCGACATCAATAACCATCTGAGAGCAACCGGGATGCGCTCTCATTATCATTTCTGCCAGTTCATAACGGGCACTCAAGATATTATCTCTCTCCTTCCTGGCTAGGCCCGGCCTAAAATCCTGGCACCCCAAAGATCCACAGATTTCCTCTGCCATATCCATAACCTCATTTAACAACCACCCCTAAAAGGGGTGGAATAAAAGGTGACCCTAAAAGGGTA
>CAZVGY010000045.1:0-26541 GCA_964627015.1 uncultured Desulfobacteraceae bacterium | reverse complement strand
TTACACTGAAAATTTACCAGGCTTTATTCAACTAAATTGGAGAAGAACCAAAAATAATTAATGATCCGATCTCTATATGCATTTGAATTCTAAACAGCCTAAAAGTCAACGGTAGATCTGATTTCTTTTAAATTTGCGCGTCCGGAAGAATGCAGATCTTATGTGTTATCTGGTTTTTAAATACTGTTCGCTCAGCTGCCTATGGTTGGTTACGCAACTACAGTTATGTTCTTCCCCGTTCTTTAAAGGGCCTGGATCCCTGCGATCCGCTAAAAAAACACTTAAAGTTTAGGTATTTTCAAATACTTGCATGTAAAAATGGTCGCCAACCTCAATAAGCTTCTTTGGAGTAAAGGGAAGTTTTTGTATCAATTCCTCTGGAGAAGATCTCATTTGCAACGGTGGGCCGAAAGGAGTCTCTTCTTTTTTTATATTGACGACAGCCAGTCGTGCCTCTGGCTTCAAAATGCGTTTTATTTCACTTACAAAACCATTAATTTGAGCGTCTGAGAATATGTGAAACACCGTTGAAAGATAAACCAGATCAATAGAAGAGCCTTCCAGCCCGGTGGGCTTGGTAATATCGCCAACGAAGGCTTCTATATTGGTTCCTTCAACTTCTCTTTGTAGATTGGCAGTTAATCCCCTATCAGGGTCAAGAGCAAAGACCTTTCCGTGTCCCACTAACTTCGAAAATTTCTTCGACATATAACCATTTCCGCAACCAGCATCAAGAATAGTTTGCCCGGAGCAGATGTTTAAATTTTCCAATATCGTTTCGTCGCTTAGCAGGCCTTCAGAAAATTTGCCCATCTTATTCAAAATCGCTTTTATTACTATACACCTCCACACCTCTAACAACGATTATATTATTTTTTTGTTACAGGCGATTTTAGTGAAGATCCAAGCTTCTTGAGACAGAGCTATATTTGGAGGTTTATTAGGCCATTAAGCTCCTGCCTTCCTGGAAAGCCTTGTTTGGAAACTTTATCAGGCTTGATCAAGCCGTTCATACGCCCTGAGATAATTACCGAACTGCCGGACGCTCAGGCGTGAATAGCGGTCCAGGAAGGTTATGATCTCCAGGCCCGGCACAATAGCCTTTACAACGGGGATATCCAGGTCCTTTCTTGTGAGGTCTGCGTACAGAGGCTCTCCCCCGTTCGCTGTAAGGAGGCGCTCCAGGAGTTCCAGGTCGCCTGTTACGGAGCCGGTGGAATAGTCTGGCAGTTCTTCAAATTCCAGTGTGGGAACATTTTGGGGCACGGCCATTGAGCCAAACCAGTAAGGATACGGGTATGGGATTTCCGTTATTGCTGCAATCACGGCACGCCTTGCGTCCAGATGCGCCCCGGAGCCTTTTAGCACAACTCCCCCCGGGCCCTGTATAAAAGCCCTGTAACAGGGTATGCCTAACTCCGATGTCATATCCACTATCTGGATGTTTATGCCTTTCTGCCTGTTACCTAGAATAATTTCTCTTATTTTTTCATCTTCGGCTTCCAGTAGAAAGCAGCGATCCGGGCAGTAGGGCATAACCTTTTCCGCATCCCTTTCAATAACTTCAAGAAGAGCGCTCAGGCGTGCTTCTTCCATGCTTCCTCCGGCTGCCAGTCCATTGGAGGCAAGGCCGCTGGTCAGGGCAGGTTCATCAAGATTTGGAAACAGAAATACCCACTGCACTGGCACGTACACGGTACGAGGCGGGCCGTTTATTCCTGTCTCTGCGGGAATCCAATAAATCTCCTGATTTTCATAAGGTACTTCCAGATTCATTCGGTTTGGATCAAGACCTTCAAGGCCTCTGTTTTTCATATCGAGGAGGCTGGCTTTTATGAGGATATGATCCTTTTTGTAACCTGTTGCCTGTCCGAATGATATGTCCGCAAATGAGCTGTATCTCTCAGCCGCTTCCATAACACATGATATTCTGGCCTGATGTATGTTCAGCCCGCGACCATAGCTTACCTGCTCACCAATAAGGCGAAGCTGGTTTCTCCCCTGATCTATGGTGATATCCAGGTTCCAGGGCCTTTCAATGGCATAGGGACTAAGAGTGGCCTCTGTCCTTGTTTCCCAACCGGTTAGAATGCCCAGTTTCTCCAGCTTTTGACTAAGGTGCCGTGCTAGCTCCCTGGGCGCGGGCCTGTGCGAAAAGGAACTTTTCTTTTTATCCTCTCCAGCCATTTCTTTTATTGAGACAGTCTCAGCTTTCCATTGGTCGATTGCACTCTGATCAAATAGAATCGGAAATTCAGTGTTTCCGGGATCGGGCAGGGGAGTATGAAGGTTGGTGTTTTCTGAAAATTTTCTGAGCCAGTAAAGATTGCTGCTCTGGTTTTTATTGTCTTGCATGGACCAGCGTATATAAATAAACGGGGTGTATTCTGCCAGGGTTTTAATATTTGAGGAATCAAACTCCGGTATCAGTTTTTTAAATTTTTCATTAACCAGACATGTTTCATAAACAAGTGAAAGAAGAAAAGGGTCGTCTTTCTTAATAAGTGCCTCCAGCTGGTGTGGCTCCAACCTGCTCGAAGCCTCGAGAAGATATTTGCGCATGAAGTGATCATTTGGATGAGCCCGGGAATATTCAACTGCAACCCTGAACTCCAGTTCTTTTTCCGGTACGCATGAGAACCAGCCTACGCCCATACCGGTAGCTGTTCTGGAAAGCCTGTATTGCATGAAAGCTCCGTGGTCCTGCACCATAACCTCTCCTGTCAGGATTTATCACGCCGCCCTGTTATTTTTATCGCTGGTTAAAAAGAGGGCTGTTTTTCCCCGCAGCATGATCCTTAACACTGCAACTTAAAGCAGTGCATGAAAAGTGTCAAGGCAGGTAAGGGCTGGTCAGATAAAGGCCTCCAGAAGACGACTCAGGAAATGATTTTTAACAAGCCCCGTAAGTATATAAGGAAGCATAATGCCGGACAAAAAAGATGGCCTGTTAGTGAAGTATGGCCAGGGTTCAGGGGCCTTTGCTTATGGAGGGACTAGGCCCGCTCATAAATTTGTCTCACCCGGTCCTGGAGGAAGATATGGTCAAAAGATCCACCGGACGCCTCCTTGAACCAGGATCTGGCGGTTTTCTGGCAGGCCTCACAGGCCCCGCGAGGTATGTGAACCGCCATGATATGCTGCCTGAGACTGGAGGTCGATTCTATTGAAAGGGCGCCAGAACATTCATTACAGCACCGAACCTTTTCGTGCTGCCTTTCTCTGATTCCGTCTGTATCATAATAGATGTCGCGGTCTCTTTCGGCTATTTGACCTTCGACATACTCAATTTTTTTAAACCCGCCCTTTAGAAAATCCCTCTTTAATCTGGCCACAAGTTCCTCTATGTAACGGGTGATTTCAGCTGGCTGCGGGTGATAGTCTGTGTCGTAATTTGGTTCTTTAACAAAGCTCGTGTCCAGCCCGGCCATGGCCATTATGATACCTACGTTGACATAGGGAAGCGCATTTTCAACTGCATAGCCCCCCTCAAGAACAGCTATATCCGGCCTTAGCCTGGCGTTGAGTTCGGCGTAACCCCTGGCGGAGAAATTCATATTGGTGATGGGGTCATTAAAATGATTGTCCTGGCCGGCTGAATTTATGATAATATCAGGTTTGAATTCTTCAAGAAGCGGCATTACCAGTTCATCCAGGACATAGAGAAACCCTTTTTCACCGGTCCCTGGAGGCAGGGGGATGTTTACTGTCTTGCCCTGTGCATTTGGACCGCCTGATTCGTCCGGGAAACCTGATCCCGGGTACAGGGTGCGGCCATCCTGGTGCAGGGATATGAACAGGGTGTCAGGGTTGTGCCAGTAAATATCCTGGGTGCCGTCGCCATGGTGGCAGTCTGTATCCACGATAGCAACCTTGTTGATTCCGTACCTGTCCCGAAGATATTCGATCATTATTGCCTCGATGTGGATATTACAGAACCCGCGGTTACCGTGCACCACTCTCATGGAATGATGCCCCGGAGGACGAACCAGGGCAAAGGCACTCTCCACCTCCCCTTTTAGCACAGCGTCTGCAGCTACCAGACAGCCTCCGGCCGAGATCATATGGCTTTCAGTGGTTACAGCTTCCTCATTCGGCACACAGAAATGTACCCTTCGGATATCCTCAAAGGTTGCGGGTCGAACTTTGTATTCGATTATGCCCTCGACATCCAGAAGCCCCTCTTCCATTATCTGGTCCTGGGTATAAAGAAGGCGCTCCTCTCTTTCGGGATGGGTTGGGCTGATTGCCCAGTCATAGGCCGGAAAGAACACCAGTCCAGTCTTTCGTGGAGCTTTCATCGCCTCACCCGCCCCTTTTCCATTCCGGAATAAGCCCCGGGACCAGGCACATCTTCAGACGGATATTCTGGCCGACTCTGGAATAGCCCCGGATCATGTTAAATACCTGTTGTTCTGTGACAGAAGCATCAATCTCCCCAGCGTTAGCACCCTTCTCTGCTGCGAGTCTTTCTATGACTCTACGTGCCAGGGAAACAGCTGCATTAATATCAAACCTTGAATCAATTCGATCATGAATATTCGCCTCGGGAATAGACACATAGCCCCGTTCAGTATCCCCCTGGAGGGTAATTTCGGTGGTGACACGCGCTACGGCTGCACCCACAGCATTTGCGACCCCATGATGAGATGGTACGCGGCACGGCATACCCAGTGCTCTGCTGACATATTTGGCCATCTGGGGTGCCGGACCGCCTATAATAACGACAGAGGAAGGCTCGATCTTTTCTTCCTTAAGAACTTCGTGAATAGTATAGACTGGCCTGGAATTTATATAACGAATAAAATCCCGGGCAGAATCGGCTATTTTGCGGGCTGAGTAATCCAGCACATGTTTGGCAGTTTCTTTTACATCTTTGTCCAGGAAATCACCGAGGCTTTTTATGGCTTCGGTTGCGGCTTTCCGGCTCCCGGTCTCGAGCAGGCCAAGGCATATCATGGCATCCGTTGGGGTCGGCACAGGCCCTCCAAAAGCGGCGGGCATTCCCCTGCGCATAGGGCCGATATAGAGGCCGCCCTCCTTTTTGATCCCGACCTCGCTGTCCCCTCCAAGGCCGATGGAGCTTGTGAAAAGAGATCTGATCAAGGTTCTAAAAGGACCCAGCCTTATACCGTAAGGTGCGCGGAGGGGTGTCCCGTCAATGACCACAGCCATATCCGTGGTGGTGCCGCCGATATCAAGGACCAGAGTGGCCCCTTCGCAACCGTCAAGAGCCAGTGCACCCATGACGCTGGCCGCAGGACCGGACTGGGCTGTATGCGCGGGGGAACCCATGGTCCTGGTGAGGGACACTGTTCCTCCGTCCGGCTTCAGAAGGAATCTGGGCGCGTGGAGACCTTTTTTGTCCAGGATTTGGATGAGCGAGTGCACGAATTTGTGATGCAGGCCGGAAAGGGCTGCGTTGAGATACGTTGTAGTGATTCGTCGCGGAAAATTCAGGACCCCGGAAACCTCATGTCCCATGGCTATGTTGGAGAATTCGCCTTTCAGCCACTCAAAAATCTGGTTTTCGTGAGAAGGGTTACGGGGGGAAAATTTAGCCACTGCGCCCAGGTTTTCTATGCCCTGTTTGCTGATAAGGGCTGCAGCGTTAAGGACCTCTTTTCGGTCAAGAGGCATGGCCTCGAAACCCTGGTGATCGAGGCAGCCCTTTACAACATGGAAGGAAGGACCAACTGAGAACAAGCCTGGATCTATACCCGGCCCGGCCGAAACAATCATACCTGCCTGTTCAAGGCGGTCCTGGACTATGGCGTTGGTGGCCATTGTAGTGGAAAAAGCCATGCGCTCTATCTGAGCGGGGTCGAGATCCTGAACTGTCTTTTCAAGGGACTGGCGCAGAGTTTCCATGAGGTCATCCCCTGTCGGGGTCTTTGTCTCTGCGATTACCACTCCTTCATTGATAAGTACGGCATCTGTTTGTGTGCCGCCCACATCAAGCCCGAGGATCATTGATTCACCATAGCGAAAAAGGTGGTTTTAAAAATGTGTAACGGATCTTCTTTGAGCTTGTTTCAAGATATAACATGAATGTTGACCTCCCCGCAAAGATATATTTAAAATTTCCCCAAATAGGTTTGAATTTTTTCTATTAAAGAAATAAGGTAGGCTCCTAAAACAATCGGAGAAGCGCCCTTTAAAGCAGGATTAAAGCGGAGGGGGACTCGTTCTGAACAGCATATTCTTTTATGCGGATAATTTTATTCATGGAGAAAATATAATGTCTTATTCGGATCATATAGTAGGCCATATCCTTTCTAAGCATATGCAAGAAGGGGACCTGGCCCCGGGCAGGGAAATCGGCCTTCATATAGACCAGACCCTTACACAGGACGCCACCGGGACTCTGGTTTATCTCGAGTTTATGGCGCTGGAGGCAGAACGGGTTCGTACTGAGCTGACGGTTTCTTATGTAGACCACAACACCCTGCAGACCGGTTGCGAGAACGCGGACGATCATCTCTTTTTGCAGTCCGCGGCAGCCCGTTTCGGGGCTTATTTTTCCAGACCAGGAAATGGTATCTGTCACCAGGTACATTTGGAGCGTTTCGCAGTGCCCGGCCGGACCTTGCTCGGTTCGGACAGCCATACTCCCACTGCAGGCGGAGTGGGGATGCTGGCAATGGGAGCCGGAGGCATGGATGTTGCCCTGGCTATGGCTGGAGGCCTCTTCTATATGACAGTGCCCAAGGTGCTGTGCGTGGAACTTTCAGGACAATTGCCTCCATGGGTAGGGGCCAAGGATGTAATCCTTCACATACTGGGCCGGCTTTCAGTTAAAGGCGGACTGGGCTGGGCACTTGAGTATGCAGGGGACGCAGTGGAAACGTTGAGTGTTCCGCAAAGAGCTACCATTACTAACATGGGCGCGGAACTGGGGGCCTGGACATCTCTTTTTCCCTCTGACGAGGTAACGAGGCAATTTCTCAAGGCGCAGGGACGCGGAAAGGATTGGGTCCGGATAGCTGCCGGCAAGGATGCAGAATATGATAAAAAACTTTCTGTTGATCTTTCTTCTCTTGAACCACTGGTGGCCAGACCGTCCAGCCCTGATGCAGTGTCAAAGGTGAGCGACCTGGCTGGCATAAAGGTAGACCAGGTTGCCATAGGAAGCTGTACCAACTCCTCCTATCAGGATCTACGTCTGGTCGCCGAACTCCTTCGTGGCAGAAAAGTCCATCCTGATGTGAGTCTAGTTATTTCCCCTGGTTCCAGGCAGGTAATGGCCATGCTGGCCAGGGAGGGGCTCCTCGCAGACCTGGTAGAGGCGGGTGCGCGCATTCTTGAAGTGGCTTGCGGGCCGTGCATAGGCATGGGGCAGGCACCTCCTTCCGGCGGGGTGAGCGTACGTACTTTTAATCGAAATTTTCCCGGCCGTAGCGGCACTCCAGACGCGAATGTGTACCTGGCGGGGCCCGAGACAGCAGTTGCCGCAGCCTTGAGTGGCAGGCTGATAGATCCAAGAGAACTGGGGGATCCCCCGCTGGTTCCAAACCCGGAAGAGTACTTGGTGTCGGACAGCATGATCATCCCTCCACCATCAGACAAAGAGGTGCGGCCGGAGGTACGCATGGGGCCCAATATTAAGCCACTGCCACCCAAGAAACCTCTTCCTGACGAATTTTCCCTGGAGGTCCTTCTAAAGCTGGGAGATAATATATCCACTGACGATATCATTCCTGGAGGGGCGAAGGTTTTGCCCCTGCGCTCCAACCTGCCGGCACTTGCAGAACATGTGTTTTCCGGACATGATCCGGAATTTGCAGCCCGGGCCAAAAAAACAGTCAGGGGTGCCATTCTGGGTGGGGATAATTACGGACAGGGATCAAGCCGTGAGCACGCGGCCCTTGCTCCTGCATTCCTCGGGGTAGAAGTTGTACTGGTCCGTTCTATTGCCCGCCTCCACCGTGCGAACCTTATAAATTTTGGTCTGCTGCCCGTACTCATTAGCGGGGAGGACTATGACAGGATCGAACAGGGGGACCGCCTGGTATGTAACAAAGTGAGAGAGACTGTTAAAAGCAATGAGGTAATAGCAGTGAGGCTGCCCGAGAAAGGGCTTGAAATCTCTGGCAGGCTGGAGTTATCACAACGAGAGAGAGACATCCTTCTGGCCGGGGGAAGACTGAATTATATGAAGAGAATGATAGAGGGAAAGGTGTAAAATGGATAAGGCTGCATTAAAGACCGCAAGCACTGGAAAGGAAATCAGCTGGGATCCCCAGGGACGGGTGGTTGTCCCGGACCAGCCTATCATATCGTATCTGGAGGGGGACGGAATAGGCCCGGATATCTGGGCCGCGGCCAGACCTGTTCTGGATTCTGCGGTTGATCAAGTTTATAAGGGAAAGCGCAGGATTATATGGCTTGAATTGCTCGCCGGTGAAAAGGCGATGGAGGCATATGGACAGGACAAGCCGTTGCCTGAAAAAACACTGGAGGATATAGCTCATTACGGAATCGCTATCAAAGGGCCGCTCACCACACCGGTGGGCGGAGGCTTCCGGTCGCTTAACGTCACCTTGAGACAGTCTCTGGACCTCTATGCCTGCATCCGGCCGGTTCGATATTTTTCCGGGGTGCCGGCCCCCGTGCTGCATCCTGAGAAGCTGGATGTGGTTATTTTCAGGGAAAACACAGAGGATGTATATGCCGGCGTGGAATGGGAGGCAGGGTCCAAAGAGGCCGGCGAAGTCCTCCGCGTGATGAACAGGATATTAAAAGATTCGGGAAAATCTCTGATTTCAGACAGGAGTGCCGTGGGAGTGAAGCCTATGAGCGAGGCAAATACCCGCCGCCTTATACGCAAAGCAGTTCAATATGCCCTGGAGCAGGGAAGGAAAAGCGTAACCCTTGTGCATAAGGGTAATATCATGAAATATACTGAGGGCGCGTTTCGTGATTGGGGATATAAACTCTGCAAGGAGGAATTTGGGAAACAGACGGTGACTGAAGACGCCGTGTATCGAGAGTTCGGCGGTAAAATCCCGGAGGGTCGAATATTGGTCAAGGACAGAATCGCAGACGCGATGTTTCAGCAACTGCTATTGAGACCTGAGGAATATGATGTAATAGCCACTCCTAATCTGAATGGTGATTACCTTTCGGACGCGGCTGCGGCCCAAGTAGGCGGTTTGGGTATGGCTCCGGGAGCAAACATAGGAGACAGGTGCGCCCTGTTTGAGGCTACACATGGAACCGCCCCCAAGTATGCGGGAATGGACAAGGTTAATCCGGGGTCGCTTATCCTTTCCGGAGTTGAGATGCTGAGGTTCATGGGATGGGCCGAGGCAGGGGACCTCATTGTATCAGCCCTTACCGACACAATCTCTCAGGGACTGGTTACGTATGATCTTGCACGTCAGATGGAAGACGCAAGAGAGTTGAAATGCTCAGAATTCGGAGCGGCCATAGTGGACAATATCAGACACAGATAGTATGGGCCCCATGAAGGTAAAATCAGTTCTGCTTCAGATTCTGGCTTACAGACGATATATGGTAGGTTTTCCTTCGGGATTTATGTCGATACCAATTGATTCGCCGGTCTTGAACCCCAGCCTGATAAAATCTTTGACTATTCGATCGTGCCTGTCGACATTCCAGTAAATCGACCACATTGGATTACGTATGGTGTCGATTCCATAGGCGTCGTGACTGCAGAGATCGATTCTGATTTTGTCCTTGGTTATTATAGTGTCGGCTTCTGCCAGAAAACAGTCTGTTTTATAGAGGTTATAAGAGAGGGCTCTCGATAGCTGTCTCTGCTGTTCGGGTGTATCATCGAGATAATGATTGGCCACCTGGTAAAGCTCTTCAGGGGCCTTGATGCATAATCCCAGAACTGCGAATCTCTGGTGACGAAGAGCGAAGTCTTCCAGTTCCTGTTCATATGCGACTATGATATCAAGGACGTCCTGTATTCCGGGTTTTAAACCGTTCCACCCGTGAACTATATCTTCACATTTAGTTATTATGTCCAAATAAAGCGTCTTGTTATCCATGACGTAGACAGGGCGTTCTCTATAATTTCTTCGTTTCCTTATCCTTCGAACGCCGTCCAGCCTTATAGATCTGGTGCTTTCTGCCTGTTCAAGAATTTCTACATGAGAGATGTCCTTGGCCTGTACAACATTAATTTCACCTTCGCGCGAGACGATATATTCGATTTCGCACCTGAAGCCAAGGTGCTGCTGTATGGTTTGAGAGACCTCGAGCAGTTTCCTGTCCCGTGGGGTCTCTGTAATATAAGGATCGCTCTGGAACTTGTGGGTGCTGTCCCGGCAGTATCCAAATTCCCAGTGGTCTCCTACCATTTTGGCCATGACACTGGTTCCTTCGATAAAGGGCATGACTATGACTCCCATATCATCCAGGTCGATTTCAGGCGCATTGTTGAATTTTTGTTGCCTCAAGATGGAAAGCCTGCGGGAGCTCCTGGCGGACCTTATCATGTGGTTCCGGGCATACTTTATGCCTCCGAGGTCTGCATAAGTCTCCAGTGAATCGAAGGTGCCTCCCTTGAAAAATTGTTCTTCAGGATGGGCGCTCCTCGCAATAACCTTAAAGCTTTCAGCGTAGTCCCCAAGAAAAGCCTGCACGGCTTTGAAGTCCTCATTGTGAAAGGCGGAGGCAGGAATATATATAAAATCAGGCACATTAAATCCGCCTTTTTTCAGATTCTCAAGAAGACGCGCCTTTTCGGGTAACATCGATTCCATTGTATTTACCAATCTTTGAAAACAGACTTTTTCCGAAAGAAATTGCACTTTGAGGAGACAAGGCTCAAAAGAACTCTACCGAGTAAGTTAAGATCCGGCTTTGCCCTTGTCAATTAACTTAATTTAAGGGAGTTCGGCATATAATATCAATTTCCGCCTATAGGGAAGAGCATCTGTAGCATTCCAACCGTATAAAGGTGGGGGGCAGATGTGCTGATGGAAAAAGGCTTTTTGCTTGATGTTTTTCTGAACTTTTTTTATTGGTGATAATGTGGTAACGGGTTTATATGACTTAATGAACTTTCAAGCCCGCTTTTGGCTTCTAAACAGAGCTTTCCTAAAGAGAGTTACTGTCCAAAAGCCCGGTGTTAGCCGGAAAGAGATAACGGAGTGGAAATTTTTATCTTTAAGGCAGCCGCTGTTTTTTTAATTATTTTTGGGGGCCTTGCCGGAGGTCTGGCACCTTTAAAGATTGGAATAACTCCCAGAGGCCGGAGGCTTTTGTCTCTGGGGAATTCATTTGCCGGAGGAGTTTTTCTTGGAGCAGGTCTTATCCACATGCTCCCTGATTCCATTGAGAAATTTGATTCGCTGGCCGGAGGTTCAGGCTATCCTTTTGCTGCTCTCTTGTGTGGGGGTGGTTTTTTGCTGGTTTTATTTCTCGAAAAGACTTTGGTAGGCGAAAAGGCTCTGCGTCTTATTTCTGAAGGCAGGGCAGTGTATCCTTATATTCTCTTTTTAGTGCTGTCTGTTCACTCAATCATTGCGGGTGTATCTCTCGGGCTTGAGAAGACGCTCATTTCTTCCTCCGTTATATTTATTGCAATTATCGCCCATAAAAGCTCTGCAGCATTCGCATTAGGGGTAAGCCTGAGAAATGAGTCTTTTTCTTCCAGGAGGCTGGCCTGGACCGTAGCTTTTTTTTCTTGTATGACACCCTTGGGGGTAATATTGGGTGCAGCCTTTTCAAACTCAGCATCAAATGCAGCTTCCGTTAGAGCAGAGGCGGTTTTTGATGCTCTTGCAGCCGGGACCTTTCTCTATGTACCAGCAATAGATATTATTGATGAAGTCTTTGAGACGGAGGACGATAGGGTAAAAAAATTTTTGCTCATATCTGCAGCTTTTGGGCTCATGTGCTCGATAGCGGTGTGGGCTTGAGTTTCGTCTTAAATTTTATTACTAGGGGCGTTTAGTCTGCCTTATAAACCCTGGAAATAACGGTCTATTTGTTTTTTATGTGTGACCGGTCCCTGTTTCAGGAATGAACCTTCGGGGTTTATGAGAGGGTTGACATTATGGCGGGTCAAAATGAATTTGTGGAATACCTGATTGATATGTTAGGTCCAATGTCGCCGGTAAAGGCCAAGGCCATGTTCGGGGGGTACGGAATTTTCAAAGATGGCCTGATGTTCGGTCTGGTGTCGCAGGAGACCCTGTATCTCAAGGCGGACCGTATCAGCCGCCTGGATTTTGACATGAGGGGACTGAAGCCCTTTAATTATCGTAGAAAAGGAAGAGATCTGGCCCTGTCCTATTATCAGGCGCCGCTTGAGGCCCTGGATGATGATGAAGAACTTCTTTCCTGGGCGGAAAAGGCGTATGATGCTGCTATACGCTCGGCTGGAGGAAAATCAAAAAAGGTTTAAGTACAGGGTGCCTGCTGAACCGCGCCCCAGGATCAGGAAAGCGGGAAGGAGACATGAAGGGAGCCGTAAAAAGAGAGGCTCCATCTCTATTTATATGTATGAGCAATCCATAATAAAGCCAGCTCTGGTTTCAGCCGTATTGAGTTCTTTTCTCACTCCTTTTACGGGCTCTTCTGTAAACATAGCTCTTCCATCTATACAAAGAGAGTTACGGATTGATGCGGTTGCCCTGAGCTGGGTTGCAACCTCGTATCTTCTGGCCGCGGCTGTATGCCTTGTACCCTTTGGAAGGCTGGCAGACATATATGGGCGCAAAAAGATCTTTTTATCAGGGATTGTGTCCTTTACGATCGCATCTGTTCTATGTGCCTTTTCTTCATCTGCGTCCATGCTCATTCTTTTTAGGGTGTTTCAGGGCATCGGCAGCGCAATGATATTCGCAACAGGTATGGCCATTCTAATCTCTGTTTATCCTCCCAGTGAAAGAGGACGCGTTCTGGGGTTGAATGTAGCCGCGGTTTACCTGGGTCTTTCATTAGGACCCTCACTCGGTGGTGTTTTGACTCATCATCTCACGTGGCGGAGTGTTTTTCTAGCAAACGTGCCTCTGGGGCTCGTTATTATTTTCCTTGTCGTTTTGAGGCTTAAGGGGGAGTGGGCAGAAGCAAAGGGCGAGAGATTCGATCTTGCTGGTTCTCTGATTTACGGCCTGGCGGTTGTTGCGGTGATGTATGGAATTTCGCTGCTTCCAGCGCATAAAAGCCTCTGGCTGATACTCTGTGGCCTGGTAGGTGCCTGGGTATTCTTCAGGTGGGAGATGAGAGTTGTCCATCCGGTTTTTGATACGGCGCTTTTTATTAAGAACCGCGTGTTTGCTTGTCCCAATTTAGCAGCGCTTATTAATTACAGCGCTACTTTTGCCCTGACCTTTCTTTTAAGCCTCTATCTGCAGTATATTAAAGGGCTTACTCCTCAAAAAGCAGGCATTATTCTTGTGGCTCAGCCTCTTGTCATGGCCGCCTTCTCACCGTTTGCCGGAAGGCTTTCAGACAGGGTTGAGCCTCGCACGGTCGCATCTCTGGGAATGTTCTTGACCGCTGTAGGCCTTACTTTCTTTGTGTTTATGACGCAGAAGACAGCCATTATTTTTATCACAGCCAACCTCGTCTTACTCGGTCTGGGGTTTGCACTCTTTTCGTCACCGAATACCAATGCGGTTATGAGTTCGGTTGAACAGAGATTTTACGGTATCGCATCCGGGACTGTGGCGACGATGCGCCTGTTAGGCATGATGATAAGTATGGGCATTGCTTCATTGATATTTGCATTGTTTATAGGGAGAGTCCAGATAACTCCGGAGTATCACACCGTTTTTCTAAGCGGGGTGAGGGTCTGCTTTATGATTTTTTCCATTCTCTGTTTTGTAGGTATATTTCCGTCCTGGGCAAGAGGAGAACTAGGAAGTGAAAGACATAAAGGTGCAGCAGGATAATAACCTGTTCAATTATTGGGGTTTCATTTTAGGATAAAAGACTGATGGAAAGCCGGCCCGGTGTAAAGCTCGATGAACGCAAATGAGCGAGATTACAAGGGAGCTTGAAGCTCATGGCCGGTGTCCGGCGTCAGTGTCTGGATGGAATCCGGGCGAGGCGATTTGGATATGAAGCGCTTTGCAAAAAAAATAACTATATCATTCGGTTCGGGTTGCGTGGGGAGCCTCGTAGCAAGTCTGGCTTTGTGGCTTGCCGGGTTTTACGGAATAACCGAGGTCCTGGGCGTCACTATGGCGCCGGCGATATCGGTGAAGTGGCTCTATCCTCGCGTTGTATGGGGAGGGTTATGGGGTTTTCTCTTTGTGCTGCCGGTGTTCAGCAAGAGCATTGTCAGGAGGGGTGTCGTTTTAAGTTTAGGCCCGACTCTATTTCAATTGTTTGTGTTTTATCCACATTTGGCAGGTAAGGGAATAATGGGTTTGGGTTTGGGCGCCCTAACTCCCTTGTTTGTATTTGTTTTCAATGCAGTCTGGGGAATATCCACAGCCCTCTGGGTTCGTTTTGCAGGGGAGGAGGTTTTAAGCAACAGATGAAAGTCATTGATTTAAGCCACCCTCTGTCTCCCGGTATGCCTCTCTACCCGGGCACCGAAGCTCCAACTTTTTTGATTTCATGTACTGTTGAGAGGGATGGGTTTCTCGAGAGAAAGATATCTCTTTATTCCCATACCGGAACGCATATAGACGCCCCGTCTCATATGATATCCGGGGCCAGGGCTATGGACGAATTTCCCGCAGGTCATTTCATTGGTAAGGCCTATCTGTTAGATGCCAGATCTATTAAAGGGCCTGAAATAGATGTCTCTGTGTTAAAATTTCATGAACCCTGGATAAAACGGAACCAATTTTTGCTTTTCCATACGGGATGGGAAAGGTTATGGGGCGATGAAGGCTATTTTGAAGGGTACCCGGTTCTGTCTGAGTCTGCGGCTGATTGGCTCGGCAACCTTGATTTAAAGGGTGTGGGGACGGATACTATCTCTCTGGATTCACCAGACTCCAGAGAGTTCCCTGTCCACAAATCTTTACTCAGGAATGGCATAATTCTCATTGAGAACCTTGCCAACCTTAAATCTCTGCCTCGTGCGGAATTTTTGTTTGCATGCCTGCCCCTGAATATAAAAGATGGGGACGGTTCACCTGTCAGGGCAATCGCCGTAATTGAATAGGTTGTGATACGGTGCAGGCACTTATTTTTATCATTTCTCGCCATCAATCCTTCTCTATGCCACGAAAAGCTGTTTAATCAGTGAATGCAGGCCGGAATTGGAAAATGAGCGCAGGGGGTTGATCCTAGAGGATGGTCCGGTTATAACAAAATGAAAAAAGCCCTTTTTTCATGGAGCGGCGGTAAAGACAGTGCCATTGCTCTGCACGAGATTATTGAAAGCGGTGAATATGAGATAGCAGCCCTCCTGACCACTCTGACGAAAGAATACGAAAGAGTCAGTATGCACGGAGTTCGGCAGTCATTGCTTGAGCGACAGGCAGAGGCCCTGGGGCTTCCTCTTAAACTGGTGTTTTTTTCAAAAGACGATTCAAATGAAGCGTACGATTCCAAATTTCGGGAAATGCTTACCGGATTTGCGGCAGGGGGAGTTTCATCTGTAATTTTTGGTGACATCTTTCTGGAAGATGTGAGGGCATATCGTGAGGAAAATCTGGCAAAGGTGGGCATGGATGCTGTTTTCCCCCTGTGGAACAGGGATTCGGCCAGCATTGCCCGTGAATTTATTCACAGGGGCTTCAGGGCGGTTATAACCTGTGTTGACTCGAAGTTTTTGGGAAAGAAGTTTGCCGGTGCCTCTTTTGACGGGGAGTTCCTGGACCGGCTTCCACCTTGTGTAGACCCTGGTGGTGAGAATGGCGAATATCATTCATTTGTTTATGACGGCCCCATTTTCAGGAAAACTATTCCATATAACCGGGGGGATGTAGTGTTGCGCGACAAGCGCTTTTATTTCTGCGATCTGATCCCCTGCGAAAAGAAAGGTTAAGGAAGCTTTCGCTGTTCCCGGGCGGCCTGCCAGTCCGGGATATAGTTTAGAATATTATATGGCCCTACGGGCCGCGTTTTTAGATATTGAATGTTATAAAATAAAACTACAACAAACGGAGGAATGCGTGGAAATGCTCTATGATCCAAAATTTATTAGAGGAAAGACAGCCATAGTCGGAGTCGCCGACGATGTCTCTCCAAACGGTATGCTCGGTCAGAGCGAACAGTCTCTGCAGGTAAAAATGATAAGCCAGGCGCTTGCGGATGCCGGTCTCAAGCTTAGCGATGTTGACGGCATCTTTACCACAGGGTTTATGATGCCGGCGCTGGATATTGCTCAGCATCTGGGTATTCACCCGAGGTATGCAGACAATACTATGACCGGAGGTTCGAGTTTTGAGACGCATGTAGAACATGCCGCAGCTGCTATTACCGTGGGACTTTGTGAAGTGGCTGTCATTGTATATGCGTCAACGCCCAGGACTCAGGGCAGAGAGCTGGGGGATGCCGCTCAGCTTGCCTCAATGATGGATCCTAAGAATCCTATGCCCCTGATTGAATGGGAAATACCTTATGGTCCCATGATTCCTGCTACCGGTTACGCCCTTGCAGCCAGTCGACATATGGCACTTTACGGCACAACAAAAGAGCAGCTTGCTCAGGTGGCTGTGTCGACCAGACAATGGGCTGCCAAGAATCCGCGAGCCAGGTACCGTGACCCAATAACGGTTGAAGATGTATTGAATTCACCTCAAGTTCTTTATCCTTTGAATCAGCTTGACTGCTGTCTTTTGACAGACGGCGCTGGCGCCGTTGTAATGACTTCCGCTGAACGGGCAAGGGATCTGAAGAGCAGCCCAATTTATGTGCTTGGCGCTGCTACGTCATCCACTCATGCGATGATGATCAGCGAAATGCCAGAGATTACTGTAACTCCGGGCGTGGTTTCAGGTCCCGGAGCGTTTCATATGGCTGGAATAACAACAGCAGATGTGGATGTTCTTCAAACCTATGATTCTTTTACTATTACGGTGCTGCTGTCTCTGGAGGATCTTGGCTTCTGTCCAAAAGGCGAAGCCGGCAGGTTTGTGGAAGATGGGCGGCTGGGGCCCGGCGGACCCCTGCCCACAAATACCAACGGTGGGGGACTTTCTTATACTCATCCCGGAATGTATGGCATATTTCTGTTGGTAGAGGCCGTGAGACAGCTTAGGGGCGAGGCTGGACCGAGGCAGGTGCCTGATGCAGAAGTCGCGGTGGCGCATGGATGCGGCGGGGTTCTTTCGTCAACATCAACTGTAGTTCTCGGCCGGGAGGAGACATTATGACTAAAAGGATGATAGTAGGGCCATCATCTGTAAGTAAGCCCTTTTGGAAAGCGACTGAAAATAAGCAATTCATGCTGAAGTGGTGCATTGCATGCAACAGACCACATCACTATCCAAGAGAAGTTTGTCCTTACTGCCTGGGGACCGACCTGGAATGGAGGCCTGCCTCAGGTGACGGAGAGGTCTACGCGTTTACTATAATATACAGGCCGCCTATGCCCTCCCTGGCCGACTTGGTTCCCTATGTGGTAGCACTTATAGATCTGGCCGAGGGCCCTCGCATGATGTCCGGAGTGGTGGGCTGTAACCCGAACAAAGTAGAGGTGGGCATGAAGGTTAAGTTAACATGGGAGGAAATTCCTGAAGGCCGCCACTTGCCGCTTTTTGAGCCTGCTAAGGACTGACTGAGCCCCTTACAACCGGGTACTTTCTTTTCATTGAGTAATCATTTTCAGTGACCGGTAATCCCTGATATGAAACAGGAGAGGGCCGGGAGGACCTGCTCTTAGTTGGTACCAGGTATGCTCCTGGCTGTTACCATTCCGGGAGTTCATGACTAGAAGGAGTTTCTATGCAGACAAAAACAGAGGTTCTTCTGGAGGGTCTGATTTTCCCAGAAGGTCCGCGGTGGCATTCCGGAAAGCTGTGGTTCTCTGACATGGATGCGGGATACGTAATGACGGTGGACCTGAATGGCAAAGCCGATACAGTGGTTTATGTGCCGGAAAGGCCTTCAGGTCTAGGCTGGCTTCCGGACGGCAGGCTGCTTGTTGTCTCCATGCGCGACAGGAGGCTCTTAAGGCTTGATCCTCAGGGACTCGTTGAGGTGGCTGATCTGTACAAACTCGCTTCATGCCACCTGAACGATATGGTGGTGGATAATCAGGGCCGGGCATATATAGGGAACTTCGGGTTTGAATTGGGCGCAGGCGAACCCTTTTCTCCTGCTGAGATTATACTGGTGACTCCAGATGGAAATTCGCGTGTAGTGGCAGACCGTATGGCCTTTCCAAACGGATCGGTCATTACCCCTGACGGCAGTACACTTATTGTGGCTGAGACCTTTGGAGCCTGTCTCACAGCCTTTGATATAGGGCCGGATGGTTCGCTTTCGGGACGCCGGATCTGGGCCCAGCTTGAAGGATCGGTTCCGGACGGCATCTGTCTTGACGCAGAAGGCGCCATCTGGGTAGCTTCTCCTTCGAGTGCCGAGGTATTACGGGTCTTTGAGGGAGGGCGCGTCACGCACCGCGTAAAAGTTTACACCCAGGCCTATGCGTGCATGCTGGGTGGCCCCGGGCGCCGAACACTGTTTGTTCTGACTTCCGGAGATCGATATTCGGGGACAGGCAGGCCAGGAGGATGTATTGAAACGGTGGAATGCGACGTGCCAGGCGCAGGCCTGCCCTGAGCTCGAAAGAGATTCTGAGGATGAAAATAACGGGCAATCCGGCCCGTGACGGTCAGTACTCCTTCCATTCACATTCCAGGTGGATACACTTGGGCATAATACGATCCAGTATTTCCTGGCGTCTTTCCCTGGCCCATGCCGGAAATTCTTTTTTCCAGGTTTCGGGAGAAGGTATATGAACTACTGTCGGCTCCTTCAGGCCTGGGTCGACGGTGAATTCGATCGAATTTTTACCTTCCATATATTTGATGGCTCTGAAAGAGATGAGGAGATCATAATTTTCAGTGTCTTCTGGGTTCTGCTTCGCCGGTTTGACTTCTCTGCTTCCTTTTATAGGAGAGTCTTCTTGAGACATATCTGATTTATCCCTTATGGGTGTTTCTTGATCTATCTGCCTGATTCTTTTAATGTGGCGACCTCCGTCAAAAGGGGTATCAAGCCAGGTTTTCACAATTTCAAGGGCAAGTTCAATTGAAATCAATCTTGCTCCCAGAGAGAGCATATTGGCATCGTTGTGTTTCCTGGCCAGAACCGCAGTTTCAATGTTCCAGCAGAGCGTGCAGCGAATTCCGTTAACTCTGTTGGCAACAATGGCTTCGCCGTTACCGGAACCCCCCAGGACAATGCCTCTGTCAAATTCTCCCTTGGAAACAGCCTCTGCCACAGGGCGAATAAAAACAGGGTAATCAACGGGGTCGAGGGAGTGGGTTCCGAAATCATGAAGGGTATGGCCTTTGTCGCCAAGTAATTCCTTTATTTTTTCCTTGTACTCGAACCCAGCGTGGTCGGAGCCTATTGCTATTTTCATAGATTTCCTCCGATTTTTAATAATAACCGGTAAATTCTGCTTTTTGTTATGATCGTGTTTTACTAAATCATAACAGTATACTCTGTGCCGGCCAAGGAAAATTTGCTTTCGGCTAATAAATGATAAAACTGAAGCCGGAAAGAAATTAGCCTTATCATCCTGTGCTTCCGGTTGAGCTGAGAATTATCAGGAATAAAAGTTTATCACCGGTTTCTTATTTGAAATAAAAAACAGGGCTAACAAGATTTTTTATATTGAGGAATCAGGCTGTGATCAACAGATGTACATTAATATCCCGGGCCTTGTAAAAAAACTAGATTTATGCAATAGTTATAAGGTTTAATTAGAAGCAAAAATATCGTTAAAATACCTATTTTCGCCAAATGACAAACGCTGAAACAATACGCGGTTCACAAATATCAGTCCTTTTGCAGGAACTGGAAGAGGATAATACCCTCGTTAATCTCCGTGTTTTGGGTAAAAATTATTCTCACCTTACCATGGTTACCGGCGCCAAGAAGGTAAAGGGCAAATCATTTTTTCGCATTGATTATCCCGCCGGGTTTAAACAAGTGATAGATAAAACAGGAAGCTGGCGGATTAATTTTGAATTCACAGGCAGGGATAAAGTTCCTTATATTTTCAAGACCTCGGAGGGAGAAATATCCGAAGACGGAATATGGATCTGTTTTCCAGAAGTCATCCAAAGAGAGCAGAGAAGGAAGAATTTCAGGATCCAAGCTCCGGTGGGTACGGTTTTTTACTTCGAGCTTAACTCACAGGACTTCGAGATGGGCGTGATCGACATAAGCCTTGAGGGGGCGCTGGTTACACTTAAGAAGGGGGTTGAATCCTCCCCGCTTTTAAAGGTCGGACAGACCCTTAAGGACGCCCGGTTTAAATTTCCATCAAACCGGGAAGAGCTGAGCGTGGCAGTCAAAGAGGCCCTGGTTAGGCGTGTAGAGACTGGACCTGTGAAAGGCAGAAATCGTTATGCGATTCAGCTGACGAAGATGGAACGGACTGCAAGAAGGGATTTCAAAGATATTATATACAAAACAGAGCGACGTATTCTCAGAAAAAGGGTCGGGATAGACCTTTGACTTTCTGACCCCTTATATTAATTTCGCTGTAAGAGATTAGGTCAAAGTATATTAGCAGGGACTGGAATCATGTCTGCAAGGAAGGTTTTTGCCAGTGCAATCAGTATAAAGGTGTTGTGATTCGTGCGGTTTATTTTAGGATTTGTTGAACGTAGGTTTAATAACAGAGGACTGGATATCAGGGAGTACGGAGCGATAAATCAGCTTTTTTAAAACTCCGTGGCAGAGTGTAGAAAGAAATGGATGCAGATCGGGCGAGGTTGAAAGAAGAGGAGCTGATTGAGAGAATCAAAGGCCTTGGTTCGGTCCTGGTAGCTTTTTCAGGGGGTATTGACAGCACATTTTTATTGGCGATGGCTCAAAAAGCTCTGGGTGATAGCGTGGTAGCTGCAACAGCGAAATCGGTTATTCACCCGGCAAGTGAGGGAGAATGGGCCCGTCTTTTTGCCCAAGGGCGAGGGATTGAGCACATTGTTTTCTCGTCAAAAGAGATGGAGTTGCGTGAATTCCTGGCCAACGAGCCTGATCGCTGCTATCACTGTAAAAGGCTGCTTTTCGACAGGCTTTTTGAGATTGCCGCTGATAGGGGCATTAAATACGTGGCTCACGGGGCAAATATGGACGATCTGAAAGACTACCGTCCCGGGTTCAGGGCATCTAAGGAGTCTGGTGTTATAGCTCCCCTTATAGATGCTCGAATCGACAAGGAGGAAGTGCGGTTTTTAGCCAGAAAATACGGACTGGAAAACTGGGACAAACCTGCGCTCCCCTGCCTGGCGAGCAGAATTCCTTACGGCAGTCCCATTACTAGAGAAAAACTGGAGATGATTGAAAAAGCGGAGATGTTCCTGAAAGGAAAAGGTTTCAAGCAGGTCAGGGTTAGACACCATGGGCTCTTAGCTCGCATAGAAGTAGATGACGTGGACAAACGGTTTTTGATTGATGACGTCTTTAAAAAATCCGTGGTAGATAAATTACACAAGATCGGGTTTGAACATATTGCTCTGGACCTGGAAGGTTATGTGCCCGGTAAAATGAATCGTGACCTGAAGCGGAAGGAAAGTTAAGAGACGATTCGGAATGTAAAAGGAGCATTGAATGGGTCACGGCATTACACTGAAAGATGCTTACAAGGGCGGCACCCTGGATCTGGACAGAACTTTGCCCCCTGATGTGACGGTCAGCAGATTCAAAGAAAAGCTCAAAACAGTGAATTTGGATATCCTTAAGGAGACAATAAGGATCGATAACGGTCGCCTGGATATTCCTGTCTACTTCAGTATATGCGGGTATGATGCGGAGGGGGTGATAGGAACTAAGAAGCAGATGGGAAAAGGGGGTACGCCTGCACAGGCCGAGGCAAGTGCTGTAATGGAACTGGCGGAACGGTTCAGCCTTTTCAGTTTCATGGATGGCCGGAATAACTATTTTATCGGACAGCATAAAGACATTATGGATAGTGCGCTTCCTTTTCACCTTATAGCCCGCTCTGTTCATGATGACTCTACAGGGCTCGATGCGGCCAGGGAAGTCTTTTCCAGATTGCCCCTGAAATGGGCCAGTGCTTATAATATGACCCGAAAAGAGGAAGTGCTTATACCTGTTGACTGGTTTTTTGCAATTAACCAGTTTAATGGCTCTTCTGCGGGCAATTGTATGGAGGAAGCGGTCCTCCAGGGAGTTTGTGAAGTAGTGGAGAGACACGCCTCATCAATTATCAGCAGGAATAAGCTTAATACACCTCATATAAATATAGGTTCTATCTCAGACCGAGTGGCCCTGGAGCTGATAGAGAAATATCGGAATGCAGGCATAGAGCTTCATATAACAGATTTCTCGCTGGATATCGGAATCCCTTCTGTAGGTGTGCTGGCATATGACCCTGCCACTTATCCTCAAGAGAGCGAGATAGTGTGGACTGCCGGAACTGCCACTAATCCGCAAAAGGCCCTTATTCGTGCACTGACTGAAGCAGCCCAGCTGGCCGGAGATTTCAATTCCGCCTCGAATTATGTTGCAAGCGGCCTTCCCAAATTCAAGGATTTGGACCAGGCCGAATTTATTCTGGCCTCCTCAGAGGAGGTGGACATTTCGAGTCTGCCGGATCTGTCAAATAATAACATAAGACTGGAGATAGAAAGCTGTATAGAGATACTCCAGGGGACAGGCCTGGAGGTCATTGTTGTGGATGTGACGCACCCCGAGCTCCAGGTCCCTGCCTGTTATGTTATTATCCCTGGTGCGCATTTCAGGGAAAGAGCCGCGGGCGCCAGTGTCGGAATGTTCTCTGCGAAACTGATTGCAGAGAGAGGAGATCCTGAATGGGCTGTTCGAGAACTCGAGAGAATGGAAATTCTTCTGCCCGGCATGTATTACACAAGTTTTTTCCTGGGCATATCGTATATATCTCTCGGTCAACCACTTAAGGCTCTGAATCATTTCGATAATGCCTTATCTTTGAGTCCAGAGCCACAGGACCTGCCCAGCATCTTTTCTTATAAGGGAATCTGTCTGAAGGATCTGGGTAGTTACAGGGAGGCTATAAAGACGCTCGAAGAGGCGGAAAAATATGATAGCGAAAGGCCCGATATTTACAACCTGATGGGCTTTTGTTATTTCAAGCTAAAAGAGCATGAAAAGGCTATAGAGTGTTTTAATCGTGTTTTAAATTTGAACCCGGCTTCAGCCATTGATTATGCAAATATCGCTTCTAATTACAGGGATTTGGGGAATCAGGAAAAGGCTATCGACTATTACAGGTTTGCGTTGGAGCTGGATCCGAGTATTGATTTTGCCAGGAAAAATCTCCAGATACTTGAAGGATCCGGTCACGGGTAACAGATTTTAACCCGCTGCGCGAAAGACAACAATGTCTTTGCTTGACACCGAACAGATCGTTGTGCTTATCTTATAATTTGAGAAGGTTAAAGAGTTCTTGAAAAGGTGCATTTGGGCTGTTGTTATTGTAATGCTGGCTGAATTCGTTGAGATCAAGTAGTGATTTGGCTGTATGGAGGTCGCCTCAGATGGACAAGATCAAGATTGCCATTGCCGGAACAGGTAATTGTGCCAGTTCATTGATACAGGGTATTGAATATTACAGACACAAGAACGAGAAGGAAGCTATAGGCTTCATGCACTGGGACATCGGGGGCTACAGACCGGGTGACATCGAAGTTGTAGCCGCCTTCGACATCGACAGGAGAAAGGTAGGCAGAGACATAGGGGAGGCCATTTTTCAACCTCCCAACTGCACCAGGCCTATCTATGAAGAGGTTCCAAAAAAGGGTGTACTGGTTAAAATGGGTAAGGTACTCGATGGTGTACCGGACCACATGAAATCCTATGACGAAAAATATACTTTTGTGCTGGCGGATGAAAAAGAGCCTGATAAGGAAGAAGTTGTACGGATCTTGAAAGAGTCGGGTGCGGATATGCTCCTGAACTATCTTCCTGTGGGATCTGAGGAGGCTGTAAGATTCTATGCGGATTGTGCCCTGAGTGCAGGTGTGGGCCTGATCAATAATATGCCTGTTTTTATTGCCAGCGACCCCGAGTGGGGAGAGCGTTTCAAAGAAAATAATCTACCTATAATAGGCGATGACATAAAATCTCAACTGGGCGCTACGATTGTGCACAGGGTTCTGGCCAACCTGTTCAGAAACAGGGGAGTGAAGCTGGAGCGCACATACCAGCTGAACACCGGAGGTAATACCGACTTCCTGAATATGCTGGATAGGGACCGCCTTGTTTCCAAAAGGGAATCAAAGACAGAAGCTGTTCAGTCTCAGCTGGGTGAAAAGCGGCTGGAGGCTGAAAATATACATATAGGGCCAAGTGATTATGTGGCGTGGCAAAAGGACAACAAGATCTGTTTCATACGCATGGAAGGCAAGCTTTTTGGCGACATACCAATGAACCTGGATCTTCGTCTTTCTGTAGAGGACTCACCCAATTCGGGCGGGGTTGTTATTGACGCCATAAGGTGCTGCAAGCTGGCCCTTAAGAGAGGAAAAGGCGGAATACTGTATTCCCCTTCAGCCTATTTTATGAAGCATGCTCCAATACAGTATACAGACGCTGAGGCCTACAGCATGACAGAGGAGTTCATTTCTGGAATCAGAGACGATTAACATTCCTCATACTCTCATTTTAAAACGTTATGCCGGGTTTTTTTAAGGCTTGCCTGAAGAGCATTCCGGCAGATGTTCTTTTGACCATGAAAGCCCTGGATTTATTTGCGCGTGAATATAAGAAAGGTTTTATTTGGGTCAGGGTCTGACCCGGTGCATATCAGCCGGGAATTATAAGAGTCACTGCATAAGAATAAATTCAGCTATATGGGAATGATCGTTCAGGTCTATGAGATTCAGACACCGGAAGAGGCCGAAAAGTGCATCGAGCTGGGCGTTGATCATATTGGCAGTGTAGTCCTTTCTCTGGAAGAATGGCGCGTCCCCTCTATAAAGGAGGTCATCCGGTTATCGAATGGGACGGAAACCAGGAACAGCCTGATCCTCCTTTTTCGTGAACCTGAATCCATTTTCAGGGCCCTGGATTATTACCAGCCTCATTATGTGCATTTCTGCGACAGTCTTATCGACCCGGGAGGGAAACACGCCGATTTAGAGGGCATTTTAAGCATGCAGTTAACTCTGAAAGAGAAATTCCCCGAAATACCTATTATAAGATCGATACCCATACCCAAAAAGAAGGACTCAGCGGATTTCCCCGCTCTCACTCTGGCGCGAATGCTTGAGCCGTCAAGCGATTTATTTCTTACTGATACCTGGCTTGAAAATGAACCCGTACAGGGATTTATTGGTATAACTGGAGAGACCTCTGATTGGAGTATGGCAAAGGACCTTGTGCTTCAGAGCAATATCCCTGTTATTCTGGCAGGAGGGCTTTCCCCTGAAAACGTGTATAAAGCGGTGAAGGAGGTTATGCCTCAAGGCGCTGATACCTGCACGGGGACAAACAGTGTTGACGGAAAAGGAAGAGTTGTGCGTTTTAAGAAGGATTTCAAACGAGTGGGTTCATTTGTCAAGGAAGTGCGAAGGGCCGAAAAGGACATTAGTTTCGGCCGGGTGGATATCCCGGGTTAATTTTCTTGTGACTTGAACAACCCGACTCTGTGTGGTTCGGCCCGACGTACCTAATGGAGTTTCCTGAGAGAAGCTGAGTCCCTTGCCTATAAATTGACGACTTTTGCACTTATAAAATGTCTATTCAGTCCTCTTTTTACCTCCTTCGCCCGTTTCCCGGTCTCCAGAAATTTCCCCGGTCGATTATGTGAATAATCTGCCATTCCCGATCTTCCAGGTCCTGAGCTATCTGCAATCTATGGCATTTCCAAGGGAGCCTTTCGGCACACACAACAGCGGTGGGTAATGACAGGGCAAGGCGCTCGAGCTGCTCCAAACCCTCGAGATAGGCAGGATTCTTGCGATAGACTTCATAAGACTCTTCTCTGAAGCCACCAAGGAGGTTGCCCATCCAGCTGTATGCTATATGCATGCGCTCGGCGTTACTTTCCAGTTCCCCTCTATCAAAATGAGGAAATCTTTTGCTCTTAGGGAACCTCCTCACATCTGCTATGGCCCTGATCCCCTGGCTATCCAGGAGAGAAAAAAATGTCTCGGAAAGCCTGTTGCTGGTTCCCAGAGTATATACGATTTTAGATTGCTGCATGCCTCGATTGCGGTCCTGGGTTATAGTCAGCGATTTATGCGGATGGGAATAACATCTAATACTTAAAGCAAATAATGTTAATATCCGCAACTTGGCATTCGGCAGGTGAACAAGAGGCCAAGTAGGCATAATCCAATATACTAGAACATGTCAAACAAGAATACTATATATTTGATTGTTGAAAACTAGCACCTGCTTTTATAAGGGCGGTGTAAAATTGTTTGTGTAAATTCTAACTGGGTATAAAAAAGGGCGCTT
>CAZVGY010000044.1:0-27320 GCA_964627015.1 uncultured Desulfobacteraceae bacterium | reverse complement strand
ATGCACAGCATTTTTAAACGACCACTTTTGAGACATTTTCGCGCGGCCGCTAACAGGAGGACCTACGGCTTTCGAAAAGTTACGGTTCTGGCTTCTTTGGTCAGTGCGGTACTTCTACTTATTGCAATGGGGGCTATTGCTTGGGAAGCCATAGGTCGTTTTGCCAATCCAAAGCCGATTGAGGGGATGACGGTTATTGTAGTAGCTGCTATTGGAGTCATCATTAACACAGTAACCGCGTTGCTCTTTGTTAAAGGTCAGAAATATGATTTAAATATTCGGGGGGCTTTCCTTCACATGGCAGGGGATGCCGGGGTATCACTTGGAGTAGTGGTAGCTGGCATGTTTATTACCGTTACAGGCTGGCTATGGGTCGATCCGGCAGTCAGCCTTTTTATTGTTGCTGTTATCTTTCTCAGTACCTTGGGATTACTCCGGGATTCTATAAACTATGCTATGGATGCCGTTCCTAAAGGTATTGACGTAGTTGGAATAAGACAATATTTGCTTGGCTTTGATCGTGTTATTAGCATCCATGATTTACATGTATGGCCATTAAGTACAACAGAAATCGCTTTGACCGTTCATATAGTGGTTTGTGACAATCTTTTGGATAATAATTTCTTGTGGAAACTCCAAAGCCATTTGCAGCATCATTTTGGAATAGACCACGCAACAGTTCAGGTTGAAACATCCATGACGGATAATGAATGCGTGCTGGAAAGGAATAAGTGTGAATAAAAAACACCTTTTCCACTATCTTACCAGATCCTTCGCTTTAATATCCAGCTTGATTCATCACATCATCGAAAGGCACCACCACAATTTTATGCCAGACATATTATCAGCATTGGCTCAGAAGCGAATTTTGACACTGATTCTGCAAAAGGCTTCTGATTCTGTGCAATAGTGGGGAGATGGTTGTGCCTGAAGTGGTTCTATCGGACGGAACTCTGTTTTTTTAAACCTGGTCTTTAATAAGTATTTTTTCGCGAGACATAGAGCGGTTGATAAAAACGACACATTGCTCACAGGGACCGCTACATAGGGTCCCTTCTGTTTTTCTGGTTTCATAGCAGGGCTTCTCAATATATTTATAGGCAGGACATTTCTCCTTTAACTCGCAATCAAAGATATTCCAGCAGGGTGCTAATTGAATTAAACGCCTGATACATGGCAGAGTGAATCCCTGTTCATGGATTAAATTTGATATTTGTTTTATCTGCCCGATATCAAAGTCAGAGTAAATCCTGTTATTTGTACGAGGACTTCTTTCAGGCTTGATCAAACCCATCCTTTCATAATCCCTTATAGTCTTCTGAGAAAGGTTGACCTCTCTTGACACATATCCTATTGAATATTTTCCTAAGGGTCGATCGCTGGACTTAGTATCATTTTTCAGACGCAAATTGTTTCTCCGTAAACATCAGGCATATTGAATCATTGAAAAGGTCGAGTCCCTTTTACCAGTATGTACCCCTTCACCGACTTTTACCTCAGAGTTCATTTCTTTCTGCTGGAATAATATTCTCTATTTAGAGGTGTAAGAAGAAAGTATCGTTCTTAAGCAGACCCTCCCAAATGTTATTATCAGGTGAATAGGCAAATAGCACAGTCCTGGGCGTATTTAATAAAATCTTCCGCCGTCCAGACAATCACATCGTCCACGAAACTTTCTTCACTCACTTCCATCATGTCCACGGTCATTTTGCATGCCACCAATTGGACTCCTTCGAGTTGGGCCATTTCCATAAGGTCGGGCAGACAGGGAACACTTGCCTTGTCTATTTTGTTTTTCATTATGCCGGTTGCCAGGTTGCACATTCCGGGAATAGCTCCCATAACCCCTGAAGGAATGAATTTGGCTTTATCCATGCCACCCTTCTGTAAAAGATTTAAACCCATAAAGGTATAAAAAACTTTAGTCTCCATTCCCTGCCTGGCGGCATTGATTGCCAGCACAAGGGAAGGATATGCCCCGTCAAGGGTATCGCGGGAACATATGAAGGCCGCCTTTTTCTTTTTCTCTTCAACCATAAAAACTCCTTTACTTTTTGGAAAGTGATATCAAAACCCGCACTAAAATAGATTTTTCGGCTGCTAGCGTTATGGTATTTTCAAAATTCACCTGGTTTGCGTATTACGCCTTTTTTTAAGCGAACATTGATTCTTTGCAGCAGTTTTTCTTTATCCACAGGCTTTTCAAGATATTCGTCTACGTCAAAATATTCTGAGTTTCCCCACTTGTCAACATGGACACCGAGTTCGTCCCCCATGGCTGAAATGCCAATGATTGGAATATCCTTTACTTCTGAGTCACCCCTTACCTTTTTGCATACCTCAAGCCCTGAATAAGTGCTCTCCATCATTACATCAAGTAGTATTAGGTCAGGCCGATCATTTTTTATCATGTCCAGACCTTTACGGCCGTCCTCCGCTTTCAGGACTTTAAAACCATTTCGCTCCAAAAATGTCCCCATGGAAAAAAGGTAATCGCTATTATCGTCAATAATCAATATCTTAGCTGGCTTTTCCATGATGCCTCTCCCTGATGGTATGTTAAACTAAATCGCACTTATGATGATAACTTCCTCTCTAAAATTATTTGATAGGTATGATTGACCTAAAAGTACTCCCTTTGCCGGGAGCGGTCAAAATTTCTACTTTTCCTCCATGTTTTTTTACGATCTTATTTGCTACACAAAGTCCCAGGCCCGTACCACTGCTTCCCTTAGTAGAGTAAAATTCTTCAAAGACCTCTTTTGCAGTTTCTTCATCCATGCCTACACCATTGTCTTCAACCTCAAATTTGATATGCGATTTATCATGGAAATCAGTTCTTACTATTACGAAGTGAGAAACATCCTGTTTATCTATGACGCACGCTTCAAAGGCATTGTTGATAAAATTCCTCAGCATTCTTTTAATGTTCAGTGGATCAAGATTCACAAGCGGTAGAGCCGGATTAGTTTGGTAGTTTAGCTTAATAGTAAATGATTTTGCTTTTTCCTGAAACAGAGCTACAACATCCCTGACTATTTCATTCGGGGATAACTTCTCAAATTTAAGTCCTCTGTCTTTTGATGAAAACAGGACATCTTGAGCCAGGCTTGTAATCTCAGCTATATTTCTTCTTACGATTTCCCATCCCCTTCCTGCCAGTTCCATATCCCTGTCTTTTATCGCTTCATCAACTACATAGGCCCCTCCTTGAAGACCTTCAAGGATGTTTTTAATGTCATGGGACAAAACAGCAAATGATTGACCTAGGAGCTTGAGCTCTTTTTGCATCTCCTTGACTTTTGAAATGTTAGTACCCATTTCGATGACAGCCTTGACCTCGCCCGAGATGTCAAATATCGGAGCTGAATACACTATCATTTGCGCAGCCTTGCCATCAGTAAGGATAACCGTCTCTTCACTGAGATGAATTAGCTTGTCATCAAATGTTTTCTGGACGGGGCATGAGATGCATCTCTCCAGACTGCCTTTGTAGACCTCGTGGCAAAGCCTACCGATTGCATCTCCAAAATCGGCTTTGACTCTCTCATTCGCAAATTGGACATGCATCGACCTGTCTTGTATTGAAATGTAACAAGGAAGAAGATCGATGATGCTCCTGAACCCAAGCTCATCTATTACTGGCACATTATCCACTTTCTCCTCGCACGATTTTAAGTCCTGAGCTTGTTGAGGAAAAACCTCTTCTTTAATTCCCTTATAGCCGGCTCGTTCCATAATTTTTAAGCCCAAATGAAACTTAACCAATCGTGTTACCAAAAAAGTGTCTTGCCCCATGTACATTTCAGTACAGATACCCTTGAACAGGTAACCTCTACTAATTCATTTTTTAACTTGAGGCCCGATACAGGCTTCTATAGCTTCCAGAAGTTCTTCCGGGGTAGGAGGTTTTTCAATATAGCCCTCAGGTTCACGAATTTTCTCGGCCTTATATTCATCCAGGACCTTCTGTGAATGAAAAAAAGTTTTTTTAGAAAGAGCTGAGAGCATAATAACCGGTATATTTTTTACTTCAGGAAGGCTCTTCAAATCTCTATACGTGCTTATTCCGCTTTCCTTCGGCATCATAACATCCAGGATTATTAAAGAGGGTTTCTGTTTCAGAGCTAGCTCTAGGCCTTCTTTTCCATCCGAAGCCGCAAGTGGTTTAAAGCCGCTTGTTTCCAGAAGAGTTATTATGAATGTTCTCATATCAAGATCGTCATCCACTACCAGAACTTTTTTTGCCATCTTTTCCTCCGTTCTGTCCTTTTTTATGGAATCCCTGCTAATACATTTTTCCTGGCAAAATGAACTGTTTCGCCGGATTTCTGATGGCAGTAACATGACAATGGGCGTATTTGGATACATTGGCTACAGTGCTGCCATGCTCTATCCTGTCTAATTCTGATTTGCCAAGTGCACCCATTACGATTAAGTCAATATTATGTTTTTTTGCATATCGTATAATTTCTATATCAGGTGATCCGCTCCTAACCGCATATGTGTAATTCTTGAAATCACCCAGCTTTTTATCATACTCTTCTTTAAGTGCCGTCATAGCACTATTTTCAATCTCTTCATTAAAGAAAGCCTCTCCTTCTGTTCCTTCAGGCACATGCTCGTCTACAACGTGTCTGCAATAGGAATAAGAGGAATGGGGTATATGAAGAATATGTAGACCGGCATTATAGCGCTTTGCCAGGTCGAGAGCGTGATGAAAGGCAATGTTCGCGTCTTCAGAAAAATCAGTACAAAATAAAATGTTATGATATTTAATCATGGTTAAATCCTCGCTGCCTTTAGATTGATTCAGTCATTCACAACCTGCACCCCTTGCGGTGAGACATACAGAAGGTTAAATATTATAAAGCCAAACAAAAGCCGGTTCAAAAACTGAGGGAAGACAATGTAAGCGACTGAGCTAGTTTTTGGACGTTGTGGGTCCACCTTTATGAGGCAACCTTATAGTGACCTTAGTTCCATTTCCTTTTTCTGATTCCAAAGCTATAGTCCCTTCATGTTCATCAATAGCTTTTTTTGTAACCATGAGACCAAGGCCTGTTCCGCGGCTTCCTTTTGAGCTGAAAAAAATGCGGAATACCTTTGACTTGGTATCTTCATTCATTCCGCAACCATTATCCGCAACCTCATATTCCACAGCCCAGCCGACTGGCTTTCTAGAACTGATGTGAATTTTGTACTGCCGGTTTGCACAGGAAATGTCTGTGCAGGCATCAATAGAGTTTGTTATAAGATTTAAGAGACAACGGTGGATTCTCTCTGGGTCCATCATAACGGGGGGTAGAGTTTTATCCATCTCCACATCTAATAAAATATTATGCATTCGGGCTTGCGTCTCCATCAAGTCAACTGCTTCCTTCAAAGGGGTATTGGGATCGCATAAGGTATAATCAATTCTGATCTCCCTTGAATAGCTTAGCAGATCCATAGCCAGTGTCTTTATTCTACCCAGGTTTCTTTTTACGATGTCCCAACCCTGGTGAACATACTTTTCGTTTTTAAGTTCAATACCCTTATCAACTACAAAGGCGCCCCCGGTCAAACCTCCTGCTATGTTTTTTATTGCATGGGCAAGACCCGCAACAGTTTGGCCGATAGCAGCAAGTCGTTCAGCTTCCACCAGTTTTTTTGTCTTTTCTTTTACTGTATGCTCGAGATTTTCGGTATATCGCTTGAGTTCAGTTTTCAAGCTCAGTTTTTCTTTTGCCCTTTTAAGTGCAATTTCCAAAATATCATTATTTATAGGCTTAGTAATAAAATCTGTCGCATCATATTTCAGGCTCTGAATAGCAAGTTCATATCACCATGACCCGTTATCATTATAACTTCGGTATCAGGGCTTTCCTTTTTAATTGCCTGCAAAAGTTCCAAGCCATCCATTCCAGGCATTTTTATGTCCATTATTATTATAGAAGGCCTGGCCTTTCTAAAGATTTCTAATGCCTCTTCCCCCCTCTCTGCTGTCAAAACTTCATAACCGCTGTCTTGCAGAGATATAGAAAGCACTTTTCGAATGCCCTCTTCGTCATCAACTAAAAGAAGTTTGTACACCATTAATCCTTATCTGGTATAGGAAACTCAATAATGAAGTTGGAGCCTTCGCCTTGAGTGGATTCTACCCAGATAGAGCCACTATAGTCCTGTATAATACCGTAGCTTATGGATAGCCCCAACCCGGTCCCTTTGCCCACTTCTTTTGTAGTGAAAAATGGCTCAAATATTTTGTCCATAATAGATTGTGAAATACCTTCCCCTGTATCCTTTATTTCTATGGTTACATTCTTATCTTTTACCCACGTCTTGATGAATATTTTTCTAGGAAGGCTTCTAAGAGGGTTTTGGGAATATTTTTTTTCAATCGCATCTCTTGCATTGATCAGCAGGTTAATAAAAACCTGCTCTAACCGGTTCAAATCGGCATAAATTAACGGCAAGTCTTTGGAACACTCCTTCTCTACAGTAATTTCCCTTAACTTGAGTTGCTGGCTGAAAAACTCCAGAGCTTTTGAGACCGCATCATTGACCTGTACTTTTTCCTTGGTAACATCTGATTTTCGACCGAATTCCCTCATATGATCTATAATTCTGGATGCGCGATCAACATGGCTGTCAATCTCGTGTGCGAGTGAGTATAAAATCTCTTCGTTAATTTCCTCTCCTTTTTCGGCTTTTTTAACCAAGAAATTACTTGCTGTCTTTATCACAGATAGGGGTTGATTGAGTTCGTGAGCAACCCCTGTAGCCATTTCTCCTAGGGTAGCCATCTTGCTAGCCTGGATAAGCTGCTGTTCAGTCATAATTCTTTTTGTAATGTCACTTACTGTTACCAGTAATACATGTTTTCCCATATAATCAGAGGGTGAAATACGGATTGTTACATAAATCGTCTTACCGTCTTTCTTAATCTGCCTTGCAGTATTAATAATATTTGATGTTATGAGTTCGGAAGCATATCTCTCACAATCGTTTGAATTAAATAATTTGAGAAAAGATGTCATAAGAAGTTCTTCTTTATCAAATCCATATACGTCAGCCACCCTATTGTTACAATCAAGAATCTCAAGGGTTTCAGCTTCTAAAACAAATATAGGGTTAGCTATGGCATTGAATATAAATCTATACTGTTTCTCTGATTTTTTTATTTCTTCCTGGAGAAGTTTGACCTGAGTAAGATCAACGCTCATTTCTATTGCAGCTATGACTTTGCCTGAGGGGTCTCTTATAGGAGCTGTCCTCGCCAGCCAATACGAAGTAGTACCGTCCTTGCTTATTCCGGCCTCTTCACTTGAGTGAGGTTCGCCATCCTCGAACGTCTCGAGAACCGGACAGCTCCTGCACCTTTCAGACCTACCCTTATATACTTCGTAGCAGTAGTCTCCCGGCCTGGGAGAAAAAGTCCTTTCAAATTCCTTGTTATAGCGGAGTAACTTGAGATCCTTATCCTGAACCGTAATATAACAGGGAGCCAACTCAAATATGGCCTGATAATTGTCATTCGGATCCTTAAGGCCGATATCATTTTTCTTGCTTTTATCGGATGTCATAAAAATCTCTTGTCAGCCTTGTAACAATAGATCAGCGACTTTAAAAAATATATCCAGCGCATACATTATCTGTATATCCTAAGTGATTAGCTCAAACAAAACGCTTGAATGCTTATTCTTCCTCATCTTTGGGAAGCATATGCTCCGGTATGGCCATAAGTTCGGTTATAGCCTCTTTGAAGTGTATAGCTTTAATACCAAGGTCATATTCCTTGGAAAGGTCCCTTATTTGGTCTATGCAGTTGTGGCAAGGCACAAAAACAATTTTAGCACCGGTTTCCCTTATTTGTTCAGCTTTAATCCTGCCTGATTTTAGGCGGTGGGTTTTCATTTCTCCGCCCATAGGCATTGCGCCTCCCCCGCCACCGCAACAGTAATTATAGTTTCCCTGATATTTCATAGGACGGAAATCTTCAGAGAGATATTCAGCTAAACGCCTGTTTTTATAGGCTAGTCCGCCGTTTCTGACCACGTTACAGGGGTCCTGTACTGTGGTGGGTTCTTTAATCTTGCCTTTCAATTTTATGCGGCCGTCTCTTATATAGTCATGAAAGAGTTCAACAGAATGGATTACCTCCTGTTTTGGAGTGTATCCAATCCAACCTGGAGCTTCAAATCGAAGGGCTCGATAGGCGTGTCCGCATTCGGTAACGGCTACTTTTTGAACATCCAGCTCTTCGGCCCGTTTAAATGTGTTTTCAGCAATCATTCCAGCTGTCTTCTGGTCACCGCAAAACATGGCGAGGTTAGTATCATCCCACCCATCTCCACTCGGCAGCGTCCAGTCCTCACCCGCCACATGAAATATTTTGGCCACTTCCATTATATCCTGCGGATAAAACATCGGTTCTCTTGCATTGACGGTATACATTATCCTGGCGCCCTTTTTGTCAATCGGTATCTTTAAGCCGGTCAACTCCTCGGACGTCTCCTCTTCACACCATTCAAGTGTTTCCAGCCAATCCTCCTTGGTAATAGCCATTTGATTACCGGACTCTTTGTAATTCTCCACGGTTTTGAGAAGCCCTTCAGGGACTAGCCCCTGAGTAAAGAGTAAGGTTCTCAGAAGGGCAATTAACGATGCGATGTCTATGCCAAACGGACAGTAAAGGGTACAACGGCGGCACATATTACATTCATGATATACTGTATCATATACTTTTTGAAGATATTCATGGTCCACCTTCCCTTTCTTTCTCAAGATTTCCCTTAAAAATCTCACCTTGTGAGCAGGGATCATTTTTGGATCCTTGCCACTGGAAAGATAGTAATGACAGGTGTCTGAGCATAATCCACAATGGGCACATATATTGAGCCACATTTTGAGGCGGGCGCCCATCTTTGTCTTCAAAAAATCCATAATTGCTTGGGAATTTATTTCCTGTGCCACTGTAAAACTCCTTAATATTCTTTAAAATTATACAGAATATCCCCTGCGTCCTAAGTCGACAGCAGTTGATGCTCTGGAAAAGAAAAACAGAATAAAATGAGAAAGTTTCGTAAACGGAATGAGAATAAGCATTAATTCGGCTGAAAGGATATGAATTATATAAATGTTGTTGCTTATAAAACCTATACTATCCAGGGTCCCGTGGGTGAGAAAATAACCTGTCATAAAAGGCAAGGCAGTCGCAATCAAAATGAGGTAATCAGAAAATGTTGATAGCATTCGAATGCTGGGTAAAAAAATTCGTCTCAGCAGAAAGACAAGGGCAATAACCAGAAAAACAAGAGTCATAATATCGGCAAGTCCATCTGGAATAGGTGTCCACCACCACTCAAATCGAGACTGTTCCCACAGTGCAATGTGTGTAGAATACCATATGGGAACGACCAGCAAACAAATATGAAAGATATAGACGAGAACAGTGAATACCGGATTTTTTACCACGTCTTTATTAGCTGGAAGGAGCCATCGGAAAATGCTTATAAAGACATATTTAAGATTGAAATGTTTATAAATAAGCTTGTCTTTTTTTAGTGAAACGCCAAAAAATATGGCGATTCTAAATAGACTTCCGATGATAAAAGTCAAAAATGCGATCCAGAGAAGTGGGCCTTCCACAAATGAATCAAAGCTCATATGTTTATGCTCCTTTTTTTGGTCTCAGTCCGGCCGGGGAACTGAACATCGGGATAAACGGCGAATAAAACCGATACCCTATCCGGTTACTTCAAAACCATAGTTTTTTAAATTTCCAATAGAGACTGCCAGCCTGTTGAAGTAAGAATAAAAGTACAAGTTGATGTCGGAGTTGGAAAGCAGCTTTCAGTTTGCAGTACGTTTATTCATTTGGTCACCTTAGCAGAATAAAAACGCTGTTTTAAATTGCAGCTCTTAAATCCAATAGGACCTCGGAAATTGAATTAATCTTACACTTTTTAATATATGTACATAATTATATATATATATTAAAAGGTATAAAGTCAATATGTTTTATTGAAGAAATCTCCTTAAGGATTTCTGGCGTGCAGCGCTAGGCGCCGAGGTTAAATCAAATGCCTAGGTACAGCCACCTCCCGGTTTGATAGTCAAAAGCTTGTAAATGATATTTTGGGGAAATTAGGCAATCAAATTTTCCTCAGCGATACTAAGATTGCGTTTTGTACAGAATGAAATGGAAAAAAAGTCAAAAAGACAGGAGGGAAAAAAGGACCGTATTATTGCCGACTTCCTAATCGGCACCATGCTCTTCTCAAGGCTGACAGGCTTCTGACAAGGGATAGGAGTTTTTTCAAAGACTATTTGAAGAGGATTGTCATCTTAAATCGGATTATCAACCCATAGGCTGAAACAGAAAAAGGATAGACTCATGTATAATAAAAAATGTGACGATGCGGGTGAAAAATTCAGCTTCAGTAAAAGAATTAACGTTCGATACTTCAATACCGGATTTGTTTTCAATGGGCCGAAAATGAACCATATGATCTTCAGAAGGGAAATTATTTATAATAATTAGCATACCAACCCACAGGGCTCCTACACTCTCAGGAGAGCTTTCCCCTGCTCTTTCATAATACTTCCAAAACTTCCTTGTTAGTTGAAGTATATATTTAGTATCGGGCCTTTATAACACTGCTAATTAGGTTATACTTGGTTTTTTTACCGTATCCAGATCACCTTCCGGAAAAGACGGCCGCTCTACTTCACCTTTGAAAACGTACCCAGGGATTCTTCGTGCAGGGATTCCACTACACCTGATGAGCCCACTTCAAAAGTGAGCAGGTCGATCGCGGGATCCTCGATGTTCCATTCGGGGAGCAGAAAGGTCTCGTAGTGCCAGTGGCTCAGATCAACTGTTCGCCCCTGGTAGGAGAGAAACAGCCGGTCGGAGGCGGCTGTGATGTAGAGCTCTCCCATCTGATCGTTGTGGTAACGGCCAGCATAAGAAGATAGGGGAAGGCTGGGCTTTGTTCCATTTATGCGAGCGCACCGCTTTTCCTCGTTGGCCTTGGCCACGGCCTTTTGGGAGCTTTCTTCAAGCCTGAGAAAATGTGGATTCCAGTCTGTTTCAGGAAGTCCGAGGATAATATCGAAAATCTTGTACATTAGTACTTCCCGGATGCGAGTAGTACCCAGGTTACAGAGCACCACCAGCCCGGATTTTCTCTCGGGAACCATTGCAACCATGGCGGTCATGCCGTCGATATTGCCGCCGTGCTCAACGACCTTTACGCCGTGGTAGTCATGAAGAAACCAGCACAGCCCATACCCGAGGAAGTGGGCACCGGGAACAGCATCCACAGGATAGGGAATAGGCATGGTGATTTGCGGAGAGCGAATAGTAAGGACCGTCCGCGGCTGAAGAAGTATCTGCCCTTTCCAGTGGCCTTCAGCGAGCTGGAAATTGAGCCATTGGACCATATCCGTGATATTGGAATTGATGGACCCGGCCGGTGCGATTCTGTCGATATTCCGGTACGCTATTCCCACTACCTTGCCAGACTGCAGCAGATGGGGACAGGCGACGTCTTCAATGCCGGTGAGAGCTCGTACGCTGGTATTGCTGGCGTTCATTCCAAGGGGCCTGAAGATATTCTCCTTGATGTAATCATCCCAGCTCAATCCTGTCACCGCCGGGACAACCTGCCCGGCGGCGAGGACCATCAGGTTGTTGTAGTGCCATTGTGATCTGAAGGGGAAGGCCTGAGCCTCGTAGCGTATGCTTTCAACGAGCTGCTCCCGGCTCAAGTAGCCTTCCTTCCAGACCCACAGAATATCGGCACCCTTGAGTCCGGTACGGTGGCTGAGCATATCACGCAGGTTGATATTCCGGCTCACCCAGGGATCTTTCACGCGAAAACCCGGCAGGTAGTCTTCCACAGGTTTATCCCATGAGATTTTTCCCTGATCGACCAGCATCCCCAAAGCGGTAGACGTAAAAGCCTTGCTGGCCGATCCGATGGCGAACATGGTTGTGGGAGTCACCGGCTCATCGACAAGGATATCACGGCGGCCGAACCCTTTGCTGAAAACCAACCTGCCGTCTTCCACCACTGCCAGGGCCAGTCCAGGCACCTGCCACCTTTGCATCGACCCCACGACATATTGATCCAGGTCTTTCCATTTATCTCCCATCACCGGGGCAGCCGTTAGCAACGAGACCATCAGCACGAAAAGTGATGTCAAATGCAGCAACTGGGAGTGTCTATTCATTTCTGAATTTCCTCTCTTTTCATGTTGAACTGTTATCCTTAGGCAGAAGCCAGCCACAAATTTCTTTCCATCTGATTGGTGTTGGCTGACCTCTCAAATCTCTATCCGAAAAATCAGTTATTCCGGTACTTCTCGCTTATCTCTCCGGGGGGGCTTGAAATAACTCGATCAGCATATTTCCATATTCACCAGTATCATAATAAGTGGCGGTATCTTTTATATGGAATGCTACAGGAACACCTTTTTTAGTCATAATCGCTCTTGCTCTCTCAAGATTTGGAACCTCAAAACCGATATGGTTTATCCCCTCACCGTGTTCGTCGAGAAACTTTTGCTGAATACTGTCTCCCGAGACCGGCTGAAAGACCTCAATCCAGAGTTCCCCCAGAGAGGCATCCGCTCCAATAATCTTGACTTTTCTACCTTCCATGACCACCTCATTTTGAGGGGGTATGTCAAAAATATCCAGCGATCTGTAATACTTTATTGTTTTTTTCAAGTCTTTAACCACGATACCTACGTGGCTGAATTTCCAGTCTTTTTCCACTACTTCCTCCTCCTGAGGAGCCCCCGAAAATGTTTCCAATTTATAAACTAATCTTTGAGCAATAATACTGTCAATCTCATTATTAACGGCCCAGAGTTGCGCCATTTCTGCGAGTAACGGGACTTGAACCTGTATTGGGTATAGTAAAATCAAGAAATTAAAGAAGAGATAACAAAATGATGAAAATTTGACCTTGGCATGGAGGCTTTATTTATTCGAAGCCCTTATATCCTTCAATGAAAGCTACTGCTGAAGAGCCAGGTAAACCCCTCCCCATTGTCTAGACAAAAAATGGGGTTAGTTAAGGTGTGCTGTTGGAGCCTGCACAGGGATAATCTTTAATCGTTCTTTGACATATACCTCATAAGGGGTCTTACACCCCAGGGACTCATGCAGTCGTTCCATATTGTAAAAGAGAAAGTATCTATCTAATCTATTACGGGCATCGGAAACAGTTACATAATCATGGAGATAAACCTCCTCATATTTGACAGATCTCCAAAGCCGCTCGACAAAAATATTATCAATGAAGCGACCACGACCATCCATGCTGATCCTGATATATTCTTTTTCCAGCCTCCCAGTAAATTCGAGACTGGTAAACTGGCTACCCTGATCGGTGTTAAAAATATCAGGTCTAGATAACTTCAGTGCCTGTTCTAGGGATGACAGACAGAAAGTGCTGTCCAATGTCGTTGAGATCTCCCAGGCTAATACAAAACGGCTGTGCCAGTCCATGATAGCTATAAGATAGACAAATCCATACAGCATGCGAATATAGGTGATATCCGCGCACCATACCTGATCAGGACAATCAATAATCAACCCTCTTAATAGATATGGGTACTTCTTATGGGTTTGATTGCCCAAGCTCAGTTTCGGCTTCGGATAAATGGCTTCGAGACCCATCAGCCTCATTAGACGACGTACCCTCTTTGGATTAACTTCATGGCCATTTCGCCTCAACCAGGCGGTCATCTTGTCAACACCATAAAAAGGTGTGCTGGTAAATTGTTCATCGATCAGGTTCATTAATCTTTGATTATAGCTGTCGTTTCTTTCCGATTCATAATAATAGGAGGATCGGGGAAGACTTAACAGCTCACATTGTCTATAAATAGGGATCATAGCATTTCCTGGATCTATCAACCGTCGTTTCGCTTCTATAGGAGCATTTGGGACTTTTTTTTGAGCCAGTCCATCTCCACCTTGAGCTGACCGATCTGGCGATAGAGTTCCGAGATCAAATCCTCCCGATCTTTATCTTCTTTATGCCGCCGATTGGAAAACAGATCCGGAAGTGCTTTAAGAACCTGTTTTCGCCATTGGCCGATTTGATTTGGATGTACCCCAAATTCACTGGAAAGCTGGGCTAGTGTTTTTTCTCCTTTGATGGCTTCTAATGCCACTTTTGCTTTAAATGCACTGTCGTGGGTCTTCCGAATATTCCTCGCCATATTCTGTCTCCTTCTTAATATGGCAGGCTAACTTCAACCTTATTGCACTGTCCAGTTTTTGGGGAGTATTATAAGGAAAGCCGTTAGCATATAGACTCCGGCAACTCTCAGGATCAGTAACATGCCAACCCGTATCATTACCTGAAAACACAGTATAACTGACATCAATACCATCTTCCCTTAATTTAGAAATCGCGGCCGATACCAATTCGAAGTCAAAAACTTGGAAGGCCTTTTTCTTAGTAAGCCTGTGGGTTCTTGCTTCCCCGTATCCATAAGGTACGCTTATGAGAAAACTGCCGTTCTTTCTTAGTAGCTTTGTTATTTTAGACAGGGACTGGTTTAGAGGTACAATAGTAGGAGCATCATATTTGGGCTTTTCTGTGCTTCCATACTGCGAATTATCAAAACCAATATGTTCAATGGTGGACAGCGAGGTAACCAAATCAAATTTCTCTCCGAGTGGGAATGCCTCTTCAAGTTTAGCTACGTGGTAGTATACGTTACCTGAAATGGCAAGCTTTTCAACTGCTGGGTTACAGAACCATACGGACCTGCAATGCTCATTTAAAATTTCATCTACAACCTGGTTATTAAGCACACAGCCGATATCAAGAAGGTCCTTGTTTTTACCCTTGCTTAATAACCAGTTTGCGAAATATGGGTATTCTACTACCCTCTCCCCATATTCTTTTCCGTTAAACCCTGTTAGACAGGCTTCTAAACCTGCTCCAGACTTCAATCTATGGATTATTTCCGTTACTTTATCGTCCTGTCTCCTGAAAAAATCTTCGTCTAATATCCATCCATACAGGAAATCTTCCCTGTTCATTGCTTTCTTTTTATGACCGCGAATAAATTTCCCGAAGGAATGGTAATAGTCCTTGGGACTTGCATTATATAAAATTTGGAAAAGGGTTTTAGAAGCCATAAGTGTGATGCCTAAAATAAGATTTGCTATTTGTATATCATATGACGCGACAAATGGTAGACTTTTTTTTCTCCTCTTTCGATAAAGCTAGTAATAACAACTAGACTGCTGTCATGCTTTTTGTTTTCGTCTTGTTTTTATTTCAATGGGGTTGACTTTAAGGACGGAAAACAAATAAGTTTACGGAAATTTTTCTTCTGATATTAGAGGAGGTAAGTGGAATGAAATACTTGGCTGGTGTCTTTTTCGTCCTAACGGTTTTTCTGCTCTCCTTATCCGCGGCGTTTTCTGCAGATTATACGACCGTATTTTCTGAAGGTTTTGAGGGGGATTTTTTTGGTACAGGAGGTTGGACAACTGTAGACCTTAATGGCGGGGGAACCGTTTGGCATAGAAGTGACTATTGGGGGCGGACGATTACTGGTGGCGTCGGCTATTCTGTTGGCGCGAATTCAGATGCTGAATGGGCTAGATATAATTCTTCTTTAGTATCTCCATCAATTAATTTAGCATCTGCTTCAGCGGCCAGATTGAGTTTTTTATCTGAATTTAGAGAACTTGGCAGAGATGATCAAGGTGTTTTGCAGGTATCTACTGATGGTGGAGCAAATTGGAGTACTTTGCTGACCCTGACTACGAATGAGGGTGATCCTAGAGTTTTTGACACAACAAATATCATAGATTTAAGCGCTTACACTGATCAGAACATCAGTCTACGCTGGATTTACACTACTACTGGTAGTTGGGAATGGTGGTGGTACATTGACGAAGTCCTCCTGGAAGCGATATTGGGGCCAATTAGGCCAAATGAACCTGAAAAAGGTTTTACAGAACTATACACATCCGCTCCAATTGTAGCCTTTAAAGTGGTTGACTCCTTCCAGAACATGGCTAGTGGTCGTATGCTTCACCTGCGTCAGTCAGGTCATGGCGCATTTGCCCTGTCCAATCCGCTGGATGGTCTGATGCTTGCATCAGCAGGTGATATTCAGGATATCGGACCAATTTCTGCTGATGGTGAAAAGAGCGCACATGTCTGGGGTAAGCTCTATGGCGTCACCGGTGACGTAGATGGTGATCATAGAGTAGCCGGGTATGATTATGATGTTGGTGGACTCACAATCGGTGCTGATTTCAAGGCTTTTAAAAATTTATTGCTTGGTGCGCTGGCGGGAATCAGCACAGGGGATGCTGATACGTACAATTCTGATGAGTTTGAAGTCAGCAGTTATCAGGTTGGGCTATACGGCTCGTATGAAAATGGCCCTTACTATCTTGATGGTATTTTGTCGTATGCAGGCAGCGATTATGAAACTTCTCGTCTCACCTCTATGGGAATTGCCAGTGGTGATTACGATGGCGAGGAATGGGGGGCGTATCTCGAGTTTGGTTGTGTAACCTCAAAGGAGAACATTATTTTCGAGCCATACCTTGGTGCCCAGTATATAGTCGTAAACCAGGATGCATTCTCTGAAACTGGCGCGGGAATAATGAATATGGCAATCGATAAACGTGATGACTATTCCTTAAAAGTGATTGTCGGCGGCAGGATTAACGTTGTCTACGAGCACCATAGCGGTGCTGTTTTTGTTCCTGGAGTCCACTTTGCCTACAGGAACGAAATTAATGATGCTGTTGATATAATGACAGCCAACTTTGTCACAACTCCGGCGGCCAACAGCTTCGTGTTGGAAGGATTCGATATCGACCGACAAAGCTTTGAGTTAGGCGTTGGTTGTAAGATGCTGCTGGCTAATAACTTGGATTTCGACATAGGTTTTAGTACGGAATTCAATGCAGACTACCAAGCCTTTGCTGCTTCTGTTGATTTCAAGTACAGTTGGTGATAATGTAATAAAATCGCGATTATTACAGATAAACTCAGCCGCTTTAATTTAGGCGCTACTCACTGGATAACCGTCTATTACCTGCCTTAAAAATTCAGAGAGTGAAGTGCACAATAGAATAAAAGCTGCCTTTCCCCTGGGCTGTGCTTCCGCCAACAAAGATAAACTCCTCTTAAGCCTGTGTTTTTATGTATTAAATATGAACAGTGGATTTTTTTAAACATTTAACCTCATTTAAGCTCCTTGCCACCATTATCGCCTTTGGAACTTCAGTTGGCGCGAAGAGAATTCAGTTTGAGTTGGCTGCTGGAATTCAACATCCTTGAGTCTTTTGGATGCAAAAAAGTGGGCCATATTTATTTAATATGGACTTGGATTACTTCAAATAAGTTAAATATGGTGCCGAAGGCGAGACTTGAACCCTCTTTCAATGTAATAATATCAAGCAGTTATGGCATATCCATCCCCCATTTGACCCCCATATGGACTTTCCAGTACATTATAAAACAGATTCATTTTTTGACAAATATTAGATCAAAAAATAGAGATGTTTCTATCATCCCTTCAATGACCTAGAGTCTTGTTGGCCCCGAGTTGCCTGAGCACTCGGGATTTTTTTTATAAAAAAGACTTGAATATTACTTAATAAGGTTATATTATAACTCATGGCATATGAGGTAAGGATTAAAAAGAAGGTGGCCCGTGGGCTGAATAAATTGCCCAAGGATGTTCTGAAGATTCTTTTCCTGCTTATTGAAGATTTAAAAGCAGATGGCCCTGTTCAAAAAAATTGGCAGAAATTTTCTCCCTTGGCCAAAAATCAATATCATTGCCACCTTACTTATAGATATGTTGAATGCTGGACCCATAACAAGGGAGAAATAGAAATCGAGGTGTATTATGTTGGCAGTCGTGAAAAAGCCCCGTATTGAATTGTCGATCCAGGGTGAAAATACAGAAGAGCTCATTGCCTGGATAAGCAAGAAATTTGAAGTCAGTATCTTATCCTCTGATAAATCTGACAGCATATCTGTTGAGGATACTAATTTCTGGAAAGAGATGCAGTCCAACAGGACAGGTAATCTGCTTGCAGGTGCCAGGTTAAAATCTGGCATGACCCAGGCGGAACTTGCAGAAAAGCTTGGTATTCGCCAGAACATGATAAGTGATTATGAAAGGGGAAAGCGTAGAATTTCCCAAACAATGGCCAAGCGCCTTGCCAAGTCTCTTGGGATAAAGGTTGAACGTCTTTCCTGAACTGAACTAAATATGGGCGGTAGTGATCTGGTAACAGTTTTTGTATTCTAGGCTTTGGTGACAAACGGGGATTGAGACTGCTTTTCATAGGATTATTATAGCAGGTTCATCCCCTGTCTGGCCGTCATATGCAATTGCCTGCAGGCCATACAATAGAATAAAACCGTCAGGCATTCCTCTTCCCGTTAATAAGCTGATGGAGGAAAATTCCTGTCAAGATCACCAAAACAATGGAGGGTGGCTTCGGAAGACCAGACGGTTTATTTAGTCTTTATTTGACTCTTTCAATTTCGATCAGGCCAATTTTTGCTTCGTGGTTTTCAGAATCTATTTCCGGTTCGTTGATGAACGAGTTCAATTGAATCGTTTGATAGAATGTCGCCAATAAAAAAATCATCCTCGTGATCAACCAGGTAGATGCGTTTGCCGTCCCTGGAGATTACACCGGAGAAACCTTCTGTCAGCTTTGTGTTGTTGACGGATTTCCGGATATAAGTACGTTCGCCGAAAAAATAGCGTCCCTGCTGCTCTTTAACGATCCATATGCCATTTCCTTGTTCAGTGGTATAAAACCCTCTCTTTACATGGTGGTGACCATAGCTTTTTGATTTCCATTTTCCTTTCAGGTCCGGTATGGATGATTGTGCAAAAGCCACCCCTGTTACAAGACACATAAAGGCCACGAACATTACCAGTACTAGACTTAATCATTTCATTAAACCCTCCCATAATTTAAATAGCATTTTTAAACATGGAACATAACTTAAGCCTTACTTCATAAGGTCCTTACGCCTTCGAAAAGCCTATCTATGCAGGATTTTCTCAGCGAAGGTATTATTTAAGACTGTCGAGCCTATTTGTCAACTTCTATAAAATAGGAAAAAAAAGATATTATAAAAAAAGAAATTATGTGTCGAAATATCAATAAAAAAAGGGGGCCAAAATTGATCGCAATTTGACCCCTAAAAATGATCCTATCACTAGCTATCGCTCACTAATACCATTAAAATAAATGGTGCCGAAGGCGGGACTTGAACCTGTATTGGTTATAGTAAAATCAATAAGTTAAAGAAAGGTGATAAAAAAGTGATAACGCTCGGATTGATTTAAATGATAGGAACGAGAGGATTTGAACCCTTCTTCATTCATGTATTAAATTGAAATATTTAATAAAAATATTTCAAGAAAAGGATTTGCAGGAGAATGCAGGATTCAGGGGAATTGAGGTAGGGGATTGAATATATACCATAGCTTGAGAAGTATTATTTTTAGTTTTGGCGGCGATTTTGCACTTCAATATCTTAAATGTCCTTCGAGAGCCGGAAGAAAAAATCTTTCCCGGTATGTCGAGGGAGATAATCTGGTATATTGCTTGAACAAACGACCAAAGGAGCTGATATCCTGATACCCTACAGCCCAGGTGATTTGATCCACGTTATCCCGGGTGGTTTCCAGCAATTCCCTGGCCTTATCTATCCTGACCCGCTGGAGGTATTTCAGGGGTGGATCACCCGTTGCATTTTTAAACCGCCGGATAAAATGCCGGGGACTGATCCCCACCTCACCGGCGATCTCCTCTATGCAACCGATTTCGGCATATTTTTTTTCAATAAATTGCTGGGCTCTCAACACTTGGGAATCCCCGTGTCCCTTATTCGGTGAAAATATGGTGTAAGGGGTCTGGTACGGGCGGTTGGTGTCAACCAGCAATACTTTGGAAATGACCGAAGCCAGTCCGGGAGATCCCAGCTTGCGGACAATATGAATGATCAGGCTGTAGACGGCAGTTACCGCTCCGGTTGTAACAATATTGCCGTCCTGGACCAGCATATTTTCCGGTTCCAGACTGACATTGGGGTATAGCTTTTTAAAGCTGCGTACAAACTGCCAGTTGGTGGTTGCCCGCCTGCCGTCAAGCAGACCCATCTCGGCCAAGATAAAGGATCCCGTACATACGGAGGCAATGGTTGCTCCCTGGTCCATGAGAATTTTCAACCACCGGGACAGGGTTCCCAGATGCCCGGACATTTTAGCCTTACCGAGCCAAAAGGGGCATATGATGACATAATCGCTTTGTGTCACCCTTTTGATGGACCGATGCGGCTGAACAACAAATCCGCCGCTCGTTTCTACCGGTTGTCCATCAATGGTCAGAATCTGCGTCTCGAACAGCGGAGTGCGATTGTCCCCGGATAATTTTTGGTGCCAGAGTTCGGCCATTAAAAATGAATCAGACAAGGCGGTTAAGGTTGAATAATGTAACCCTTCCATTACAAAGATACTGATTTTGGCCATAGGTGGCCTCCTTTAAGAAGGCATTTTTCGCATAGTAATTGTCATTTTTAACACTTCAAATAGGATTTTGCAACTCTTATTATACAACACTCATGACCCGGTGTGCTGTAACATCATTTTTTTCCTTAAAACAAGATGGCAAAGCAGACGTGCAGAGAATTGAATAGACCCTTAATAAACGGTTGAATATGTTTTTACATATGGATGGGGCCCTGTAGATGATCAGGCGGATAGTACTTTTCAAATTAAAGTAAGGTAGGCCCTGGGAAGATTTCTCCGGAGAAATGTGTAGGAAAATGCTTCTACACGTTTCTATCATATTCCGATACAACATATTTACCAAAGGCGGGGGTTAAAGATGCCAGATAAAAAAATCTATAAAAAATTTATTGAATGGCTAGGGAATACTCCATGGCAACTCACCGATTCCGAGCACCTGATACCGCTAATTAGGGCGAATTACACGCCGGAAGAGGCGGAGCTGCTGACGGGAATGCCTTTTTCAGCAAAAACTATCGAGGAGTTGGCGGAACTCAAGGATATAGATCCGGAAACATTGGCTCCCCGGTTGAAGGAAATGGCAGCGAAGGGCATGGTTTATGAGAGTACTAGAGGGGAATCCGTTCGCTATAGGCTGAACGACTCCTTTTTTGCTTTGTTGCGCGCCAACCTATGGCCGGGCAGGGAGGATGAGCGAACCAAAAAGACGTCGCCGTTGATAAACAAGTATTATTTTGACGGGTGGTTCGATCAGTACAGGGCTGTCCGATATAAGGGCCTTAGATCCATCCCGATCGATAAAACCATTGAAGATCCCCGCCAGGTGCTCCCTTTCGAAGATATCGTGGGGGTGATCGAGGATCGGGAATATTATTCGGTGAGCATTTGTCCCTGTAAACACCGACACAACCTGGACCCCGACATGCCGGACTGCCCCTATCCGACCGAAGTCTGCCTACATTTTGACAAACTCGGGCATTATATCGTCGACAATGGACAGGGAAGAGAGATTACGAAGGAGGAAACCTTCGAGATCCTGAAGAAGTCTGCAGATGCGGGACTCGTTCACGGCCTTTCTAACTGGAAGGAAAAGCCGGATACGATATGCAACTGCTGTAGATGCTGTTGCATATTTCTTGAGGCCTATTATAAACTCGGCCATGGGAAGGGCTTGGATGCATCCAACTATAAGGTTCATATCAATCCGGATACCTGCAAAGGTTGCGCCCTGTGCGTCAAACGCTGCCCTATGGATGCCCTCCAGCTCAAGTTCCATCCCTCTGCACCGAATAAGTACCGTAAGGCGTCGGTGCTTATAGATCCGGCTTTATGCATCGGTTGCGGCGTATGCGCCCACAAATGTCCTTCAAACTCCCTAACACTTGTACGCAACGAGGAGATTACCGAGCCGCCGGAAAATGTCCGGGAATATACGGCGCACTTCGTCGCCGATCTAAAAGCGGCTATTAAGAAAAAATAAGACTTAAGGACGAGAAAAAAATTTAGCAAATTTCCGATTTGTCAATTGTTTGTATGCAAAATTATTATGAAGGTGATAACAGCCGATCTTCTATCAGACTTTACTAGGAGAACCAACGTGGCCAAGAACATTCGAAAAAAAATAGTCCTTGATCAAAACCCCGAGCAGGTCTCGGCGGACCTTGAATCATACCGGGAATTTGCCCTTGAGCTGGGCGCCGAAAAGGCCCGAATCATGCCCGCGACTGGATTAATCGTGGATGAACGCGTAACCTTCAAGTGCAGGGTGCCTCTCTGCTTTGCTTATGGGACCTCGGCCAATTGTCCTCCCCACGCCCCCAAGCCTGAAGAAATCCGCGCCTTGATCCAAAAATACCAATGGGCAATATTTTTCATTATTGAAGTTCCTTCCGAAGTGATTATTCGGGACAAGACCGCCATCAAGCCACAAATCAAGGCCTTTAAGAAGGTGTCCGACATCGTCAATCAGATTGAATCCAGGGCCTTCTACGACGGCCACTATCTGTCCACGGGGTTCTCGGCCGGGACCTGCCGCTATACCTTCTGCGGGCTCCAAGAGAATTGCCAAGCCCTCCACGGAGACCGCTGCAGATTCGCTCTTCGTGCCCGTCCGTCCATGGAAGCGGTGGGTTTCGACGTCTACCGGATGGCTACCAGTTCGGGCTGGGATATATACCCCATTGGCTCAGGCGCCAAAGCCCAGGACATGCCAAGGGGATCCATGGCCGGACTAGTACTGATTTGTTAATTTGACCTGACCCCTTTGGAGGGCACCAACAACAAGATCAAAACCATGAAACGTCAAGCCTATGGCTTTCGCGATAAGGAGTTTTTCAAACTCAAGATCATGGCTCTTCATCAAAGAAAGTACGCTTTAGTCGGATGAACCAGGCTTTTTTAGTAAATCTAAAAGTGACCTGCCCCCCAAAGTGATACCAACTCTTAAGTTAGTCTTTGGATAATCTTTCGAGTTATTGTCAAGAGTTGTGTACGGAGCATCAGGCGGCGATCCTTTGCTCTTCAATACCGTTGACAAATTTTACTCCTCTGATTACTTCTGCCAGCCTCTTTGAGCCATGGAGACGTTGCCACCTATTTTGAGCAGATTGACAGAGTTTAAATGCCATAGTGACGACTGTCTTTGAAGAAAAGCAGTTGCGTACCTTTGCCGTGCGTAACCTGACGGTTGAGAATGTTGACTCTATCGGATTTGTCGTGCGTATATGCCGCCAGTGTTCTGCGGGAAAATCGTAGAAGGTCAGCAACACATCTCGATCTTTTTTCAAAAGTTCCGCAGCCTTTGGGTACTTTGCTCCGTAGATATTGGTAAAATCATCAAAATGTTTTTGGGCTTCTGCCTTATCAGGAGCCATCCAAATGTGATGGAGTTTTTCCTTGGCTTTGGGTTGCATGCTCTTTGGCAATTGATTAAGAACATTGGCAGTCTTATGCACCCAGCATCTCTGCCAGCGGGTTTGGCCATAGACCTTTGACAGGGCCTTCCAAAACCCTAACGCCCCGTCACCAACGGCCAATTCAGGCGCAATCTTGAGCCCTCTGTGCCTGAGATCAACCAAGACTTCGGTCCAGCTCAGTTCGCTTTCCCGAAAACCGCTTTCAAGGGCCAGCAGTTCCTTTTTGCCGTCTTTCGAAGCCCCTATGATCACCAGAAGGCATTGTTTTTCTTCCATCCGCACGTTGCAGTAGATGCCATCGGCCCATATATAAACGTAGCGCTTATGGGAAAGATCCCTCTTTTGCCATTCTTCCAATTCCTCTTCCCAGAGACTCTTCAGACGGCTGATGGTGGAGGCGGATAAGCCGGGGGCGTCTCTACCTACCAGGGCGGCTAAGGCTTCGCTGAAATCCCCTGTTGAAACCCCTTTCAAGTATAGCCAGGGAACCAGCTCTTCCAAGCTTCTGGTTTTTCGAAGGTAAGGGGGCAATAATGAGGATTTGAATCGAATAGGACCTGATTCATGCTCAGGTTGGCGATCCCGGGCACGAGGCACCTGGACCGCTACAGGACCAATTCCGGTTTGAATTTCGCGCTCAGGAAGATAACCGTTGCGGACTACTCGTTGCCGGTTGTGATTGTCTCTGAGATCCCTGTACTGGGACACAAAGCCCTCTATCTCTGCTTCTAAGGCCTCGGTTAACAACTTCCTTGCTCCCATGCGCAAAACGTCGGTAATAGGGTCATCAACAAATTCCTCTGGTTTTTTAAAATCGATTACATTATCTTTGGCCATGGTGTGTGTATCCTTTCTCTTTACAGGTTTATCTTTCCCGGGTCCCTTGACAGTTCCCGGGAGGATACACCACCTAAACTCTCAAACACAACTTTCGATCATATCTCCAAATAATTAAAAGAAAGCCCTATCTTGGCGCTTTCTTTTTTTTTGCATAAAAAATACTTGACAATATAAAGCCTATTAACTATCTATAAATAACATTATAAACCTATGTTAAAAACGAGGTGTTGACAATGGCCCGTCCAAAATTAAAGGAACCAAAAAAACAGTACACCATTATGCTGAAGCCCAGCACTGTCGCTGAGATTGATAAATTGGCTAATAAGCTGGAGCTGACCCGAAGCCAGTTCATGGGCAACCTGGTAGAATCAGGGTTGGATGATGCAAGGCTTTTTAATAACCTCGGCCTTTATAAAATGATTATGACAGGGGGAAAGGCTGCTAGAAAAATCAAGAAGGCCTTCTTTAAAGATGAGCTAAGTTTTTTAAACGGGGATAATGAATAACGTCGTGTAAGGAGTGCACCTGGGCACTGAACAAAGGAAACAGGGCCATGAATAGGAGGAGGGAAAAATCTTGACCTATTTTTCCAATCCTCCCCCTCCCCAAGCAAAAATTTTCTCCCGCAACGAGGGAAATCACTTTAGAAGAAAAAATAAAGATGAGATAGGGAGCAATGCAGAGGCAATGAAACAGGCAATGGAGGCAAAGGCAAAAAATCCCACAAGGAGCAGCGAAAGCACCCGAGGACTTCCCCCGGAAAACCCGAATGTCCGGGGGAGAAGGCCGAGGCTCCTTGTGGGATTCTTTTGCCTTCCTTTTTCCTGGTTGGCAAATAGGCAGGCATAAAACAAAAAGAAGCCAAGTGCAGGGTTTTGGCGGACTCAGGCACTTGGCTTCTCCAAACAATGAGGGCCTTTCGGCTTACTCACATCTGTAATTTTACAATTTACTTGATGAGTAGGTCAAGGGGCCTTCCTTGCATGCAAGGGGGGTTTTTTTATGAGCATTGTAAAGGATAGGTGCAGAAAAGGTGAAAGCAAAGCTGATGCTGCCGGCGAAAACTCTTTTGTAAAAGAGTGCAACGAGCATGTCGGTTCTTCTACACTTGTTAGTAGTGTCGATAATAGCGGAATAGATTTAGAGCAGGTTGAAGAGGATCTCAGTATATGTCCGAATAAAAATGAGGTTCTGTTTAGAAAGTGTTCATGTAATTCAATATGGTGTCCGGTATGCGGATTGCCTTCCATTCGTGAGAGGATGACAGAAATATATCACAACTGGAATTATAAATATGTGAGAACCTACGCGCTGACTGTTGATAGGGATCTTTATGAATCACCTATGGAAGCTTTTTTTATGATTCAGAGAAAAAAAGGAGCTCTCGGAGTTTATGAAGAGGCTTAAGAGAAGGTTAATGAAACATGGGATATTGATACATGATTATATCTGGATTCTCGAATGGCATGGAGATGGTTTTCCACATTGGCATTTTCTTGTTTTGGTAAACAAAAAAGGGAGGTCCGGGAGGATAGCAAATAAAATTGATCTTACTGAAACATGGGGAAGAGCAAAGTTTGTTAAAGAAGGGTACATTCATGATGAGATTCACTGGAAACGTCTTGTCGGGTACGTAGCGAAACATGGATACTTTGGTGATGGTAAAAAGTCGCAGGGTATGCTTCCAGAATGGGCGAAGAAACTGCCTAAAAATGGAGACAACAGGATCAGAATAAAAAGAATGGAACGTATGCGAAAGGATATAAGAAATGGTGGCAAAGTGGCTAGAACTTCTCCTAAATCAGTTACTTTAAAAGATATTGAGGCTTTACTAAAAGCTTTTAATGGAAGTCTATATATTGAAGAGGCCGGGGATTTTGAAGAGGTATTCGTAAATAAGGCCATATCATGGGGTGAATACCTGGCAAGCTGCGGGGCTAAAACGTTAATGACTGTTTCAACAAAACTCTTCTTTCTGACAATGAAAATATCAGTGTCATACAATGAGATAAGAAGTTTAACGGGGGAATACCAAAAAGCAAAGGGTTATATTGTCGAATTGGATAAGGACCAAATAATTGAATTCCTTAAACAGGGAGATGAAATTGTTTTTTACAATCGGGCAGAGCCTGAAATTGATTGGGATTTTGAGAAATGGAAAAAGATTAAAGTTAGTGATGAGGACTATACATCTGATCAATTAAATCTGCCGTTTTAGGTGGTTCATGTTGACAGGAATCTCCAAAATACATAGCCTGATACCCAAAAAAACAAAAGGGGGTATTTTGGCTATGTTCGGAGGTGGAATATATACCAGTCAAAAATGTCCTAAATGTGCAAAAACTTGAAAGACAATTATCGGAATGCCCTAGAGTGTCCAGATCACCCGGAATATAAAGCGACAAAGATGCGAGTGCATTTCAAAGGGGTAAAAAAACGATTTGAAAATTATTCTGATGCTTACGGTTTTCTGATTACACTGAGAGGGAAAGAGAAAGAAGGTGACTTTGATGTAAGGGATTACAGTGCTGATAAGCCTCTCGGTTTCATTAATCTTGCTGAACAGTTTATAAAAATTAAGGGTTCAGAGGTTAGATGTATCAGGAATATTAAGAATCATATGTCCTATGCTATGAATTACTTCGGGAATCAGAATATTAAAAACATTCAATACGCGGATCTTGAAGACTTCCTTAAATCACTGCCTGATAAACTTAGCGGAAAATCCAAGAAAAATATTTTTACTACACTACATACATTTTGGGTCTGGCTTAGAAGAAGAAAAGTTATCACGTTTGACCAGATGCCGGAGTTTCCAGAAATAAAATATGAGTTGGGATGGAGAAATACCATTAACAAGGAAACACAACAATTGGTCATTGATGAGGTCAAAAGGATCTCCTATGAAATCAATCCGAAAATATGGATAGGAATTAAATGGCTGGCTACATACTGTTGTGGTCAAATAAAAACGGACAGTTTATGTTAAGCCGCCTTACGGCATAG